>JASMLZ010000084.1 GCA_030748435.1 Gammaproteobacteria bacterium
CTTGATTTAAAAAGAGTAATCTCTTCTTGGGTGGGGCTGTTTTAGGGCTCACCTCAATCAAGGGAGGCGTATTATAACCAACTCGAAATATAGCGCAAGGGATTTATGAAAATAAATAACAAAAAGGTGATTACAGATACTGAAAAAGCCGGCATACGCCGGCTTTTTTACTGCTGAAAATAGCAGACTATTTCACAGGTGGCAGTTATGTTGCATCTGCCTCAATACTATCATCATCCAAACGCGGCTTAATCACACGCCCAAAGGCAATGCCCACTTCAAACAACAACCACATAGGCACAGCCAATAGAGTTTGGGAAATAACATCTGGCGGAGTGATCAACATACCAATAACAAAACAGCTTACCAAGACGTAAGCCCGCTTTTTGGCTAAGCTATCGGGTGTTGTAGCACCGGTCCAGATCAGCAGCACTGTGGCAATAGGAATCTCAAACACAATGCCAAAGGCGAAAAAAATCTTTAGTACAAAATCAAGATAAGCGCTAATATCTGTCATCACCGCCACTTCTTCCGGGCCTGTTGCCGTAAAGAAGCCAAACATTAACGGAAAAACCAGATAGTAAGCAAAAGCGATACCTGCATAGAATAAAAAAATACTCGAAGCCAGCATAGGCACTGCCAGACGCTTTTCTTTCTTATACAGGCCTGGAGCAATAAAGCCCCACGCTTGGTGCAAAATAAAAGGCATTCCTACAAACAAGGCCAACACCATGGTTAGCTTGAATGGCGCCAAAAATGGGGAGGCTACCTGAGTAGCAATCATAGTGGAGCCCGCCGGCAACAAACTACGCAAGGGCTCAGATAGGTACAGGTAAAGTTCGTTGGAAAACGGAAACATGGCGGCAAAGAAAACAACTACTAGAATAACCGCTTTTAAAAGGCGGTTACGCAGTTCCAATAAGTGCCCCATTAAAGGCAGTTCGTCCGCTTTGTCCTGTTTAGTAACGGGAGCATCTGTCATGTAAATCACTCAATAAAATTCTGGATTACTGGTAGCCCTGCTGCTTGGATTCCTCAGCATGGGTTGTCTCTGCTGAACTGCTCTCCTGTTCAGCCGAATCACCAAGAGGCCTTGCATCGCCAGTGTCGTGATCTCCATCCTGAGCACTATTATCAAAGGTTGCAGGAGTGACCGGCGCTTCCATCAACTCAGTCTCTTGGCGCAGCTCATCCATACGGTCTTTAATAGCTTCACGATTTGCCTGTGCTTTATGGCGAATTTCTTCGAGGCGCAGCTCCTGCTGGATCTCACGCTGCACACCGCCCACTGTGCGCTTTATCTTGCCAACCCATTTGCCCACCGTGCGAGCAGCCACAGGCAAGCGTTCCGGCCCCAATACAATAAGGCCAATGATGCCAATAAGCACTATCTCTGTAAAACCGACATCAAACATAGATTGATCTTACTTTTCAACTTTTTCTGCGTCAGACTCAGCTGTCTTTTCAGCAGCTTCGGCTGTAAAAGTAGCATCCTCTTGCTTATTAATTTGCTTGGCACTGTCAGCTTCGCCGTCGTTCACTGCTTTCTTAAAGCCTTTCACAGCACTGCCCAGATCACCGCCAATATTACGCAGCTTTTTGCTGCCAAACAGCAACAGTACGATGGCCAGAACAATAACCAATTGCCAAATGCTAATACCACCTAAACCCATGTTTTACTCCAAAATATCAAGTTTCATTTTTGTTATGCTCAAGTTACTTTGTGCGGCCAGCCTTCTCTACCAGTCCCGACAAATCGAAACGACGCTCCAGCTCGGCAAGTACTGCCGTGTGCTCCACATTTAACTGAGACAACATCACCAGACAATGAAACCACAGGTCGGCCGTTTCGGCAATCACCTCTTTAGTCGAACCCGACGTTTCAGCATCTTTTGCCGCTAAAATAGTCTCGGTAGCCTCTTCACCTACCTTTTCAAGTATTTTATTCAATCCCTTGGCATGCAAACCGGCCACATAGGAAGTGTCTGGGTCAGCACCTTTACGCTGTACCAATACTTCTTGCAGTGCTTGCAAAACATCATTCATGAGTACATTTCCTCGGGATCTATAGCTACGTCGACGTCGGTCTCCCAGACACCATCGCGCATACATTTGTAGAAACAATGGGGGCGACCTGTGTGACAAGCAACCCCACCATGCTGAATTACCGATAGTAAAATCACATCGGCATCACAGTCTAAACGCATTTCCTTTACTTCTTGTACATTACCCGACTCTTCGCCTTTGCGCCATAATTTACCTCGCGAACGTGACCAATATATTGCCCGACCTTCTTGTAAAGTCAGTTGCAAAGAGTCTTTGTTCATCCAGGCCATCATCAAAACCTGGCCAGTTGCATGGTCTTGAGCAATCGCCGGGACAAGGCCTTGCTTATCCCATTTTATCTCATCTAGCCAACTCATGGTGCTACCTATTTCCACGCCACAACCAAAACAGGGCGACGATAATTAATAAACTATTTAGCGGCGCATGCTGCCACAACCAAAGCCAATTCAGGGGCATTGTAAATAAGCCTGCAGCCAATAAAGCAAAGGGTAACAAACTGTTTTGGCGCGGCTTCTCCGATTTGATATCGCCAAGCTCGCGTGGCTGCGCCTGTTGCTCCAGAGCCTTATGCAATAATCCTGGCAACTGGGGTAGTTGCTGCGCCATATCAGGCCAGCTATCACGTAATTGACGCACCACCTGCTTAGGGCTTACCTGGGCCTTATACCATTGTCGCAAGATAGGTTGCGCGGTTTGCCACAAGTCCAATTGTGGATATAGTTGACGCCCCAGACCCTCAATATTAAGCATGGTTTTCTGTAATAAAACCAACTGGGGTTGCACCTGCATATTAAAACGACGAGCAGTCTGGAATAAGCCTAGTAGCACCTGAGCAAAAGAAATCTCAGCCAAAGGTCTGGCAAAGATAGGCTCACTAACAGCCCTGATGGCACTTTCAAATTCCCGCACGGGAGTATCAGCTGGCAACCAGCCACAATCCACATGTAATTGTGCGATTTGATGATAGTCGCGCTCAAAAAAAGCTAATAAAATGCGTGCTAAGTAGGCTTGGTCTTCGTGTGTAAGGCTACCAACAATACCAAAATCAACGGCCATATATTGCGGTTGGCTCGGGGTTGCCGGATTGACAAAAATATTGCCCGGATGCATATCAGCATGGAAAAAACTATCTCTGAATACTTGCGTAAAAAAGATCTCCACACCCACTCGTGCCAGTTCTTTACGATCAATCCCAGCGGCCTCAATAGCTGCAATATCATTGACTGGCAGCCCGAAAATACGCTCTTGTACCAGTACTTTGCGGTTAGTGTATTGCCAGTAAGTTTGGGGAATGTAAAGTAACTCTGAACCAGTAAAATTGCGTTCTAGCTGGCTGGCATTAGCGGCTTCACGCTGCAGATCAAGTTCATCATAGAGGGTTTTTTCAAATTCATTAATAACGTCATTGGCTCGCAGGCGGCGAAAATCAGGTACCCAGGTATTGAGTAAACGTGCCAGCGCACGCATAAGACGAATATCACGATACATTACCCGCTTAATGCCCGGGCGAATAACCTTCACTACGACGGCTTCGCCAGAGCTTAAGCGCGCTGCATGCACCTGGGCGACTGATGCTGATGCCAGAGGAGTGAGTTCAAACTCCTTAAATGCTTCGGCCACAGGCTGACCAATAGCCTCCTCGATAATAACCTGCGCCGCTTGGCCGGAAAAAGGCGGTACCTTATCCAGCAAGCTGGCCAATGGCTCAACCCACTCATCAGCCAACAAATCACGACGAGTAGCCAACAACTGGCCAAACTTAACAAATACCGGACCAAGGTCAATAAGTGCATCTTTGACGCGCTGGGGCTCGCTACCACGCACTGGCACCAGATGCCGCCAGGGCATTAGCCAGATTGCCAAACGCAAAGCAAAAGGGATCGTCTGGCGCAGTAAAGGCACATCCAGACGATGGCGGACCAAAACCCGCAGTAGGGTGAATATACGCAATAAGGCTTTCATGGGACGTTTAAGGTTTCATACCAAAATGCAGCGCTACTATACCGCCGGTCATATTATGATAACGGCAATTCACCAGACCTGCCTGCTCCATCATACCTTTTAATGTTGGCTGGTCAGGATGCATACGAATAGACTCAGCCAGATAACGATAGCTGTCTTCATCATCGGCTACCAACTTGCCTATTTTCGGCAAAATGTTAAAAGAATAGGTGTCATAGACCTTGGTCAACAAGGGGTTATCTGTCTTGGAGAACTCCAACACCAACAACCGTCCACCTGGTTTTAGCACTCGGGCCATGGATGCTAAAGCTGCCTGTTTATCGGTTACATTACGCAAACCAAAGGCAATGGTTATGCAATCGAATGTACCATCAGGGAATGGCAGGCTCTCGGCATTGGCTTGTACATAGTTGACATTGCCAACCACGCCCTTGTCGATCAGCTTGTCGCGCCCCACTTTGATCATAGAGTCGTTAATATCAGCCAGTATTACTTGCCCCTCAGGGCCAACTAACTGACTGAACTTCATGGTCAGATCACCAGTGCCACCTGCCAGATCAAGCACTTTATGCCCTGCACGCACACCACTCATTTCAATAGTTTGACGTTTCCACAAACGGTGTATGCCCATAGACATAAGGTCGTTCATAATATCGTATTTGGCAGCTACCGAATCGAATACGCCAGCTACACGACCAACCTTGTCTTGTAGTGGCACTTCCTGAAAACCAAAGTGCGTGGTTTGCTTGGGGCCTTTATCACTCATGAGAAAGCTCTTTTTTACTAGCAAGCTGAACCTGTTTTCGGCCTGCTATCAATATTATGTTATGGGGTTAATTTGCCAGCTCTTTAGCTATTAGATAGTCAACCACAGCTAACATGCCTTCCTGACTGCCCGCCATAGTGGCATTAACCATATACTTGCCGTTTACCAACAGACTTGGCACACCGGTTA
Source organism: Gammaproteobacteria bacterium (assembly GCA_030748435.1). Taxonomy (GTDB): domain Bacteria; phylum Pseudomonadota; class Gammaproteobacteria; order Pseudomonadales; family Balneatricaceae; genus Njordibacter. The sequence goes on from JASMLZ010000084.1 coordinate 4,985, forward strand.
TTTTAGCGCGAGCGGCAAGGCGATTGCCTTGACGCAGCTTATTTTTCAGATCAAAAGAGTTATAAGCTTGCTCAAAATCAGCCTCATTAACGCCCTGTTCAGCAAAAAACTTCTGCAATGCAGTCTTAGTGAGGATGCGGCGCTTCTGTACATGCACAGCGTTAAACATGGCATGATGGGTTTGCTCGAGAATACCTAATTGCAGGCTGATATAATAAGCTTTGGCATAGTTTTCCCAACTGCGTCCAAACACCACCGGCACTTCCACCAAACGCACGCCTTCGGCCTGCTGCTCAGACCAAGCATGCAAAGCTGGCGCAAAAGTGTTGCAGTGGGGGCAAGAATAACCAAAAAACTCATTGACTATAATCGCATCGGTATTGCTCTTAATAGGTTTCTCCAACACCTGATAGTGTGTGCCAGCCTCATAATCAGCAGCCATAGCCAATACGGGGGCGAGCCAGATAATCGCCAGTTTGAACATCGTTTTCATCATTTTGTTAATCTCCAAAGACCCAACAACAAGGGACATTGTTACCTGCGACAAGCTGATGCTCCAGCCTATTTACGCTTTCTTTACTTTACCATTTTTGTGAGCTTGTTAGAACGTGTCCGGCAGTAAAGAGTGAGCATTAAAAAAGGGGTGGCCATGCCACCCCTTTTTTGCACCTGCCAAATTTACTTGGACAAGCCTTGAATATAGCTCGCCACTGCTGCAATTTCCTTGTCGCTCATCAAGGCCGCAACTTGACGCATAATCTTGGCATCATCATTCATGCGGGTTTCTGTGCGGAAGTCTTTTAGCTGTTTAATAGTATAGTCTGCATGTTGCCCACCCAAGGCCGGGAATCCAGCCTGAGCATTACCGCTACCGGTGGGAGAATGACAAGCACTACAGGCAGCAATGCCCTTGGCAGCATTACCGGCTCGATACATCATTTCACCAGCCTCAACTAACTCCGGCTTGGCCGCGCCAATAGAACCTGTTTGGGCAGCAAAGTAAGCGGCAATATCGGCAATAGACTGATCATCCAAATTATTCAGCATACCCGTCATTTCAGGTACAGAACGCGCACCGGAACGAATATCGTTCATCTGCTTAATCAGGTACCGCTCGCCTTGACCGGCAAGCTTGGGGAAGTTGCCCACCATACTATTACCATCAGCGCCGTGACAGGCAGCACATAGAGCTGTCTGACCTTGTCCGGCAACCGCATCACCCGCCGCATGGGACAGGCTAATGCAACCGAACGTTATCAATATGCATGCAACAATTTTTTTCATGGGTATTCCCGTAACCATCTCATAAGTTTATATGCAACCTATCCTCTTGAACAGGTTTGCGAAATTTGGATCATCATCCCTAACCAAAACAGTTAGTAAATAGGTCTACAAAAAACAGGGGCATTATAAAGCCCAGCTCAGGCAACTTCAATGACCAGAACCCTGACCTGTGCCAGACTTTTAACCAACATAAGGGGAAAGTTCACCTATTATTGATCAAAGTAGGTAAAATACTCATATTAAGTTATGCCATGGTCAAAATATGTCCGATCTACATATCAAGTTTCGCAGTGCTACTTTTTTAATGAGTGCCAGCCGGTTAAAGCAATGCCCACCCGATACTGGGGCTGAAGTAGCCTTTGCCGGGCGCTCTAATGCCGGCAAATCCAGTGCCATCAATGCCCTCACCCGCAACCCGCGTTTGGCTCGCACCAGTAAAACCCCTGGGCGTACACAACTGCTAAACTTTTTTTCCCTAAATATAGAAGATACTCGCTTGGTAGATTTGCCTGGTTATGGTTATGCCAAGGTGCCCTTGGCCATGCAAAGAGAGTGGCAAAAACACCTTAATGACTATCTGGAAAACCGCGACTGTTTAGCTGGCATTGTGCTGGTTATGGATATACGTCACCCATTGCGGGAATTTGATCTGATGATTATTGACTGGTGTATTGCCTCCGAACTACCTCTGCATATCCTGCTTACCAAGTCTGACAAGTTGACACGTAACGCCATGACCAACACCTTGCGCGATGTGCGTAAAGCACTGCCAAAACACACAGAGGGCCTCATTACCCTGCAAGCCTTCTCGGCTAGCAAAAGTGACGGCCTGCCCGAGCTCGAACGCCATCTGGTATCACTGATAAAACCGCATTTAACGGAGCAAGAGCCAACACAGGCATAATCAATTTTTAACATTTTGATTACCCAGCAAAGGTAATACCAGGGCAGACCCGGAAAATTTACAGACCCGTCATTGCCAGCCAAGCACATCAAATACTGTACTGTAAAATCAATAGGTTAGGAATTACCGCTTAGCTAAGCTATGCGCCATGGCAAATTGTGTAGAAATGCCCGCAGAGTAATTACCAGCCCGAGACTAAGCACCTTCTAATTTGCACAGTACCAGCATATGAACACTTGCATAAGTTAAGCTCTTATATACATCACCCGCTGCTGACTCTATTTTTCTCTAGCCTTACTAGTGTGGTTCCATTTAAATAGATAGCGCTCTTATTAGACTAAAGTAGAGAAGCGTAAGCACAGCTTGAAAACAGCAAAACTGTCTACATTTTTGTAGACAGTTTAATAGTTACCAAAAATAATATAGACAAATTGGATACACTATTCGTCATTTGGTTATTATTTTTGTAGACAAAATTGCATTTTTGTAGACATCGAGATTAAAACAACAACCGTATTAACCAAAAATATGGTTTTTTAGCAAATACTGGCTATAAAGACAGGGATTTTGGACATTTATCGTTTGATATACTGAAAAAACCGTCTAGAAACGTCCCAATAGCGTCCCAATTACACTACAGGAGGTGACAGGGGCTTATTTCATACTAAATTTTCATCATTCAGTTCACTTAACGACTTGGGCAACTTTTTTGCCAGAGCGGATAGACCGTTGCGTTCACGCAGATGTGTAAATGATGAAAATTTTAATAGTTAAACTATATCTGATATCAATCGCTTGCCTGCTTGCATCTTGTGCAAACCATAGAGCGCATCCAATATCAGCTGACCTGTCGGCCGACAAGAGGGCTTTGCAACCACTGCAGCTATTGACTGCTGTGGATACTTTAGATGCCGTAGATAATGGTCAAAATAATGCACATACAGTACCACTGCCGATCACCACACCCTTACCTACCATCACCACAAATACTATTGCTGACGATGGCACTAAACCGGTCATATCACCTGCCAGACGCAGAGAGCCACATGCTGTTGTATCAGTAGAACCAACCAACACTGTGCCCACTCTTGCCAACCAACAACTTGCCAACCAACAAAGAGTGGGCTTTATCCCTTTTGCGGTGGGAATATATCGAGACCTGCCTGCAGCCAATGCAGAACACATGATCAGTCTATTACGCACATTGCCTGTTGCTGCGCCAATTATTCTTACCGGACATTCCTATTCAAGACAGCAACAGGCCTCAGACCAATTAGCCCAGCTACGCGCCACAACCGCAAAAGAGATACTGGTAAAGAATGGCATTAGCCCCCTGCGTATAGTATTGCAGACAGATGCCGTCAACCAGTTTCAAGAAGGCGATTTATTACATGGGGTAAGTGTACATACACAGCTGCCAATTATATCTGATAGGACAGTAGAGCCATCCCCACCAGTGGCAGAGTTAGAGGCAAAGGCAAAGCAAGAACTAAATGCAGAAGACGATCACTCGCTCACTGAGCCAAGCAATATATCAGAGGGTTTATCCACAACTGCCACGACCATCTCTGTTGCACCCAAGGTGGTTAACCAAGACGTCGGTTTTGTAGCCTTTGAAGTGGGCAGATATCGCCATGTGCCCAAGCAAAATACAGATATTATTATCACCCAGTTACAAGCCTTACCCAAGCAGACCCCCATTATTCTTACGGGGCACTCCCACTCGAGACAGCAGTGGGCCTCGAACCAATTAGCCCTGCTGCGAGCCAGCACCCTCAGAGACCAATTGACAACACAGGGCATTGCACCAGAGCGGGTAAAGTTGCAGGCTGACGCTATAAATAATGCTCAACAGGCAACACTGTTACATGGTGTTACCGTGCAGGCCTTACTGAACCAGCCCAAACCCCTGCCAGAACCCGTGGTGGAAGAAGCCTTGGTAGTGGCAGAGGAGCAAGAGCCATTAGCAATAGTGCAGCCTGACCTAAGAACCGCAGATAGCCATAACCAAGCCGATACTGCACCATCAGAGCCCTATGTCGCATCAACCTTGGCAGCACCACAAGGAGCTGCCAAGGTTACAAACGACTCCTTGTCTCTATGCCAAGAAATCAGCTTCGAGCCTGGTAGCCTCAGGGCCAATATTGAGCGCCAAATCAACGACTGTAACTATGTTATGGGTCGCTGGGTGTTTGGTAGTGGCAATGACCTGTTGGACTGGGATGTACCCTTGGGCTTTCACACCACAAGTGCACAAGGTCTGGTTGGTCTGCTCTCATTTATTGAGCAAAACTATCAAATTCGCGCCCATGTCCATGAATTGGATCATTCCATCGATTTTTTGCCCAGTGTAAACCAGATGCCGCAGGTACTAAGCCATGCAGATGATTAATGCCAGCCTAAAGGGCATAACTGCGCTACTGATGGTAAGCCTGTTGGGTTGCAGTCAGGTGCCTGAGCAGTCTGCTAACGCCAGCCAAACTGTTAAGCATATTGAACAGATTAAGGAAAACTCGCATAACCTTCGACAAGGCACGCTATTTACTAATACGGTGCAAAAACCGCAACCGGTAGAGGTACTCAGACAGGCCCCCTGGCTCAGTGATCGAGTAACAACCAGCTACGGAGGGATACCTGCCAAAACCGCCATTATGGCCATTCTGCAACAGCGGCCCGTGCGTTTTGAAGTAAGTGAAACGGATAACCCAACTGTGCAGGTGGTGCCACATGCAAAAACCTTTGCCAACCATCTTGATGGTATTGCCGTGCAGGCCAACTGGTCTTATACCGTTGCTGATGGTGTGGTGGTATTCTCGGACTGGATAGTTCGCAACTACTCTCTTGATTTTGTACTGGGTAGCAAGAATACCACCTTGACAGTGCAC
>JASMLZ010000085.1 GCA_030748435.1 Gammaproteobacteria bacterium
GGGCACGATAAAATGTTGGTCGATATAAGCTGCTAACTGGGCAAACGCCTGCTGGTAGTCCGTATGCTGGGTAGTATTTATTAACCAGGCCAGTGCCGCCAAAGTTTCTGCCTGTACCCAGAAATATTTATGCTTATCACAAATCCGGTAGTCAGGATCAAAACCATAGTATAAGCCACCATATTGCTGATCCCAGGCCGTTTGCCAGGCTATCTGGAGCAGTTTATGGGCGCGCTCAACCAACCAGGGTGCTGGGCGGTGGGCATGCAGCATTAACAGGAGCTTGCTCCATTCGGTAAAGTGGCCGGGCTGATAGCCCCATGGTTTATAAAGATTGTGCGGGTCTTGCCGGTTGTAATCCCAGTCCACCTGCCAATGCTGGTCATAATGCTCCCATAGCAAGCCATAGGTGGTTTGGGTATTGCTGATAACGACCTTGTCGGCCAATAATAATGCCCGCTCCAGATAGTGGCTCTGTGCGGTGGCTTCATAGGCAGCAATCAGGGCCTCACAGGCATGCATATTGGCATTTTGACCACGATAAGCATGCAAGGTAAGCAGATCTGCCGAGCGCTGATCGGCATAGAGGCCATATTCCGCTTGCCAAAAGTAGGCTTCCATCAGGTCAAAGGTTTCCCTTAGCCAGGGGCCGGCTTCCCTAATGCCAGCTTGCAGTGCATTGGCATAGGCCAGCATTAAAAAGGCATAGCCATAGCAGTACTGGTCGCTGTCTTGTGCTTGTCCGGCCTTAAGTAACCAATGGTACCCCTTACCATCGGCCCAGCGATGCTGATTACGAATAAAAGCCAGCCCATGACGCACCTGGTCTGCATATTCAGGTTGGTCAAACACCATCATGCCACGGGCGAAATTAACCACTATGCGTGTACTGCTAACCAAGTGGTGAATCTCACTGTGGTCATGGTTGCCATGGACATCCAGTTGTTGATAGAAACCACCCTCGGGGCGTATGGCATATTGCTGGTAAAAATCCAGCACCCCCTTAATTTGGGTGCGCAGGTGGTTTTCGCTTAACCATAAATGGGGCATATATTTCTTTCCAGTAACGCTAATCTAAACAATTAAACCAGTGCCTTGGCAGAAACAATTACCCCGTCACAGTCGGCATATAGATAATCTCCCGGCTTAAAGTGCACACCACCAAAGGCGACTGGCACCTGCTTGTCACCTGCCGTGGTGGGTATATATTTGCGAGGGCAAGTGCCCAGAGCATACAGGGCCACAGGGATATCCTTGATTTGTGCAGTGTCGCGCACATAGCCATTAACCACTATGCCGGCATAGTTATTCTGCTGGGCAAACTGCATCAGATTCTCGCCTACCACGGCATAATATTCCTGCTGCACATCCACTACGACCACCTTACCAGTGCCGTCTTTATCGCGCAGCAAGCTAATCAATTCGCCATTATATTTATCCAAAGCAACGGTGACGATTTCGCCCTCACATTTTTGCGCCCCGCCATAATTGCTATAACCGCCTGCCAGTACTTGTACCTTGTCGCTATACTCATCACAAAAATCTGCAGTAAAAAAAGTCATAAAATTGGGCCTATTCGCTGAATTTAAGCGCAACATTCTAGCATTAAATGCCATTTTCCTTACAGGATTTTGCTATAATCGCCCACTTTGGATTTATTTGGGCATGCAATAACCATGAAGGTAGTAACAGGTGTCATTGGCAACGATATCCATGTGGTCGCCAATCGGCTGATAGACCTCTCTTTAAAGGCCAGAGGCTACGAGGTATTTAATCTGGGGGTAAATACTTATCTGGAAGAGTTCTTTGATGCTGTTATTGAAACCGATGCCGATATTTTGCTGATCTCTTCTCTTAATGGCGAAGCCGAAGGCTGGAGCCGTGAAGTCAAAGCCTTAAAAGCCGAATACAAGGGTCTGGATAACCTGATTATGATGATTGGCGGCAACCTGACGGTGGGCACCGGCAAGGCCGAAGATATTATCCCCAAATACAAAAACTATGGTTTTGATCTGGTTTGCCACCAGGTTGATCTGAATACCGGCCTGGATATGTTGGCCGAATTTGTTAAAGAGAAGTCAGCATGAGTTTGCTACAGGAAGAAAGAGAAATTATTCTCGGCAATGAGTATGTTGAAAACTTTGACTTTGCCGAGGTGGAAGACTTCGTAAAAAATGCCAGTAAAGAACTGTTTATTTCCCACCACTTTAAGCACAGCAACAAAATGCTGGTGCAGCCCCGGGGCGGTTTTCCTACCTACAAAAAACAATTTGCCTTAAATGAGTTTTTTGTCAAGGCTAATGTGGATGTATTGCCCCTAACTATCGATTCCAACACCCGCCTAAATGACTATCGCAGTGCCGCCCGCATGCTGCGTCTGAGTGAGGAAAATGATGTCGATATGCTTAATGGCTACCCGCTGGTTAATCATGGCTATCGTACCACCCGCAAGATGGTCACCCACTTTAACAAACCAGTAAGCCTGCGCCATGGCACCCCTGATGCTCGTCTGTTAATCGAACAGGCTATTGCCTCGGGCATTTTTGATATCGAAGGCGGCCCCATCACCTATCTGTTGCCCTATTCCAAAAACTTTCCTCTAGACAAGGCCTTTTTGTACTGGAAGTATGTGGAACGGGTGTGCGCCAACTACTCGCAGCTCAATGAACCCATTAACCGGGAATCCTTTGGCCCCCTTACGGCAACCTTAGTGCCACCAGCCATTACCATTGTTATTCAACTGCTGGAAATGCTGCTGTCGCTGGAAGAAGGCGTTAAATCCTTTTCTGTGTCCTTTGCCCAACAGGGCTCGATGATGCAGGATATTGTTACCGGCCATGTCTTGAAAAAACTGGCCCGCCACTATGCCGAAGACATTGGTTGTGGCGATGCCAGCATACATCTGGTCTACCACCAGTGGATGGGGGCTTTTCCCACCAACCCGAACTATGCGGAACAGTTAATCAGTATCGCCACAGTGGTGGCCTCCATGGTAGGTGCAGACAAGATTATCACCAAAACCAATCAGGAAGCCGCGGGTATCCCCACCAAAGAAGCTAATGCCGAAACCGTGGCCAATACCCAATATTCTTTGCGTATCCTTAATGGCTTGCCAAATATTACCGACGAGCAAGAGGAAGAGATACTCACAGAGGAAGTTATGGCCATTATGCAGGCGGTATTTAATGATCCGGCCGACACCCTCTGGCGCAAGGTCTTTAACTGTATTAAAAGCGGCATAATCGATGTGCCCTTCTCGCCCCATATCATCAACCATAATCAGATGATTACCATTCGTGATGAGCAGAAGAATATCCGCATTATCAAACGTGGCAAGGTGCCTATTCCCGATCACTGCTTTGCCTATGAAAAGGCCCAGTGCGATCTGAGTAAAGATACAACCAGCATCGTTAACGATATTATCCACGACATCGGGATTATGCAATGAACAGCCATAACGACAAACTATTAATCGATGTGGGCAGCACCTATGTTAAAGTCTGCGTGGAGTCCAACGCGCCCGAACGCTGCCATCTGGAACAACACTTCCGCAACTTTAACCAGAGTATCCTTGATGACCTGATGCACAAGTGTGGTCATACCATCAGCGCCTTTGCCAAGGACGATGTATATATCTGTTCCTCTGCCAATGGCGGCCTCAGCACCCTGATTATTGGCCTGACCCATACCTTTTCCCTCAAGTATGCCACCAATATTGCCTTTAACTCTGGCATTAATATTATCGATACCATCCTTTATCAGGATATCGCTTCTGCCACCGTACCCAGCGACTTGATCGACGTGGTAATTATTGCCGGCGGCATTAATAGTAAAGGTAATGCTTTTGCTGATGATCTGTACCACTATCTGCAGAATATCAATTATTCCAATATCGTTTATGTAGGCAATGAGCAGGACGCCAAAGTAGCCAAGGCACAGTTACCCGAGCTGGTGGTGCTGCCGAATATTATTGATAACCGCCTGCATATTGTGGAAGAAGAGCTGAAGGCCTATCTTACCAACCTTTATCAACAAGATATTATGGGCAAGGAAGATATTAAAGACCTGTATCAAATCAGCAGTAATCAGATCTTCTCCACGCCCTATATTGTTAACCAGACTCTGCCCCTGATTGATGCCAGCTACTCCGTGGTAAACCCCTTTATCCTCTTGGATATTGGTGGTGCCACCACAGATATTCATTACTCTAAAGATCTGGTGGACGAGAATATGGTGACCAATAACGAATTTGATCGTCTGGTATTTAAAAAGCTCGGAGTTTACAAATCGCGTGAATCATTGATCTTTGCCGCACAAGGCAACGAGTTTGTTTACGAGCTGCTGATGCACCTGAATGTAACCGAAAACATCTTTCACGAGCAAAGCGACAAGGCCACCAGAATACTGATGCAGTTGGCCATTTTTTTAGTCCTGTGCAAAATGTCCCACTATCGTCAGACCTATATCAACCTTAAGCTGTCAGCCGTCAACTCAATTGTCCTTACCGGCGGCGTCACCAAGGTACTTAAGCAGGAAGAAGCAGAAGATATTATCAGCTTCTTCTATACAAAAATTTTGACCTCACAGCATAGACCCGTCACTATTATGGACACGGACTATGCTATTTGGACACTTGGTTCGCGAGCCCAAGACGCCAACCACAGGGCTAAATAAGGAGAAGAGGAATGTCAATCAACTGTGTACGCACCCTACTTGAATACGCGGCCGCATCCCACCCCGACAAGGTGGCTGTAAAGCACGACGAAAAAAGCATCACCTATAGTGAGCTGCTTAACCGGGTTAATCAGGTAGCCCTGTATCTGGACGAGCTCCATCTGCCAGCCAATACCCGTGTAGGTGTTTACTCCACCAAGGGTTTGGATCTAGTGATTGCCATTCTGGCTACCCTGTCTACCAACTATGTTCTGGTGCCTCTGACCAAACTGCTGCAGCCGGAACAAGTGGACTATATTATTAAGGACTGCAATATTCAGGTGATGATCACTGACCAGCTAAAGCTGGAAGTGATGGAAGATATCGCCTTTGATGGCCATATTATTGCCTATGAAGCCAGCAGCCAAAATATGGCTTCTTTTGAGGAAATCTACAAATACTACAACAAGCCCTACCAAGCCAATGTTAACGGCCATGAAAATGCCGTTATCACCTATTCCTTTGGCTTGACCGGCACCCCCAAAGGCATCGTATTGTCACACGCCAACCTGATTGATTCCGCCCGCGTGGTGTCCCAATATCTGAACCTGCAGGAAGATGATATTATCTCTGGCCTGCTAATCTTTAATCTGGACTATGGTTTAAACCAGATCTTCTGCTCCCTGTACAAGCGCGCCACCCTGGCCCTGCACCGCTTTATTCTGCCCGAAGACGTGTTTAATCACCTGATTAATGACGAAGTGACTGTGTTAGCCCTGATGCCCATTCATATTGCCGAAATGTTTGAGGCCGAAGCCACCCGTCGCCCCAACCCCAGCCTGTTTGACCAGCTCAAAACCATTACCTCTTCCGGTGGTAATGTGACCGCAAAAATGGTGAAAGACTGCCGCGACACCTTCCGCAAAGCCAACTTCTACTCCATGCACGGCCTCACCGAAGCCTTCCGCTCCACCTATCTGGACCCAAGCCAAATCCAAATTCGCCCAGACTCTATTGGTAAACCCATACCCGATGTGGAGCTCTACGTCATCAACGAAGATGGCCAAGAATGTGCACCCCGGGAAGTGGGCGAACTAATCCATCGCGGTGGTTTTATCTACCGCGGCTTCTGGAATGCTCCAGTAGAAACCGCCGAGCGCTTTAAATCCATTCAAATCCTCAAAGACGTGATTAATTTGGAAGGCCAATTGACTGATGAATTGGTGGTCGCCAGTGGTGACTATGTGTACCGTGACGAAGAAGGCTACTTCTACTTTGTTGGTCGCCGCGACGATATGATCAAAACCCGTGGCTTCCGCGTCTCACCCTATGAAGTAGAATCCGTGGTGAAGCGCAATATCCCTCAAATACAGCAATGTGCCGTCTTTGGCATGGCTAATGCAGCCATCGAAGAAGAAATTGTCCTCGTCTACTCTGCCCCCAGCCAGATCTCCGATCAGGAAATCCTGTTTGAACTGAAAAAGCATTTGGCCTCCTATATGCTGCCGGGCCGTATTGTCTTTAAAAAATCCCTGCCCCTGGTACAAAGCGATAAAAACCGGGTCAATAAAGAAGCTTTGCAAAAAGAACTGGCGCAGCTCTAGAACACCACTGCCAAATTCGTCACGGAGAGAAAAGCAGCGTAGCAACGCGACAACCTTACAGCCCCATCTTTGCGAACGCAGCGCCGCAATCCTTCTCAGTTCGCACAGGCGACAAGAAATTGATTTGCTGCGCTCGCAATAGCGGATTGGTTAGCACCCCTGATTACTTTTATCACCTTCCCTAAAAATAAAGTTGGGCTGCGGCCCAGTTTTATCGGCCTGGAAACACAAACCAGCCCCTTGTTTATGCCAATCAGGCTAGTTCTTCAGCCTATCCCCGCCAAATAAAATGGCAATACGGCAACTCTCTACTAACTTGTAAATATCTAAAAGTCTCTTTGTAAATCATGCCAATAGCAACTAGTTAGCAACTATATCTAGTTGCATTCTATATTGTAATCAATATAATCTTTATATCAACCATGGAGCGGTTATGACAAAAACCGATAAGCAGCTTAATAAGCTAAAAACGGCCAAGGTGCTGGCTTGGCCGGAGCTTGTGAAAGCACTAAAAACATTAGGTTATCGTCAAATACAAGGTGATGGGGCTAGAGTAAAATTTGATAATGGTCAACCAAACCAATTAATCAACCTGCACAAGCCGCACCCTGATAAAGAGCTTAGGGCTTACGCACTACGTCAAGTTAGAGAAAAGTTAACAGAATGGGGGCTACTGTAATGCAAAACACGATGAGTTTTAAAGGCTATCATGGATCTGTTGAAATTAGCCCAGAAGATAATATTTTATTTGGGAAGGTTCTGTTTATATCGCCTTTGATTAATTATGAAGCCGAGACAGCAAAAGATCTGGATGCAGCTTTTCGTAATGCTGTTGAAAGCTATATCAGTGATTGCCACCAGCAAGGTATAGAACCTGAAAAGCCCTGCAAAGGGTCATTAAATGTGCGGCTAGGCCACGACTTGCATTTAGCAACAGCTATTGCCGCGTTTAATGCTTCTACCAGCACTAACGAATTTATCAAACGGGCCATTCGACAACAGGTGTCATGCTAAACCAAACCTGCCAGTATGCAATGTTATCTGGGCAAGGCCGGCTTGTGCCAAAATTCTTTAGCATGGCTTGCTACTGGAAACAAATAACAATACCCCAACTCAGAATCAGGTGGTCGATGAGAATTTCATCTTACGCTGGCCTGTTTGCAAATGCCACAGGGGTAACATAGCTCAATGTAATGTGAGGATTACCCCACCAGACCAACACCCAAGGAGCATCAATAATGCTTACCAAAGCGGATTTAGATAAGCAATTTAGGCAACTGGGATTGGCCTCTAACCAAGTAGTTATGGTGCATTCATCTCTGTCCAGCATGGGTTATATATTAGGCGGTGCACAAACTGTGGTCAGCACTCTAATGGACATACTGGGTGAGGCTGGCACCTTGATTATGCCCGCATTTAGTCCCCAGGTTTCCGACCCCGACAGTTGGAGCGGGGTAAACTTTGCAATTGCTGAATTGGCAAAGGCCAGAGCAGAAGTACCATTATTTTCTGCACCCACAACACCAACAACCATGGGTGCAATTCCAGAAACATTTAGAAACTGGCCCGGTACATTGCGCAGCACACACCCACAGGTATCAGTATGTGCCAATGACCCAAAAGCGCAGACTATTATTGCCACGCATACAATTGAGTGGGGAGAAGGTGCCGGATCCCCATTTGAAAGAATTTACGCAATGGATGCAAAAATTCTCATTCTGGGGGTTGGTTTCAATAGAATTACACTTTTACATTATGCTGAATCCTTAGTACCTAACGGCAGGCGCAAAGCACGAACAATACCATTCAAAATCAATGGCTCACGCTCTTGGCTGACTGTGCCAGACGTGGGTGATGATCTCGATACCCATTTCCCCATAATTGGCGAGAAGTTTCTTCAACAGGCCAAAGTATCACAAGCAAAAAAGGTATCCCAAGCAAAAATCGGCAAAGCACATTGCGTACTGATGTCCAGCAAGGAGTTGGTTGCGTTTGCTGCCAGCTATTTCAGCACTGTATTTGGTGGAGCCAAAACATACTAACGTAGAAGAGCTTGTGCACGATGTAATCAACAAGAATTTGTTTTTGGTAAAAGAACATGTCGGCCTGTTTAAGGCGGCAAATAACTTCGATATTTATGATCCAGTCGGTGGCGAAATAATAATGGCAAAGAGTTCGCCCATATGTCAAAAAAATGGGCTGAGTTGAACATTGGCTCAACTATATCAACTTAATAACACTACCTAATCCCCTAACCTTGCTAAATAGGGGCTGGCTCTTATTGCCTGCCCAATAGCCACATACGCGCTAAACAAAATGGCAATACGGCAATTCCCTACTAAAATTAACTCTTTATAAATATACAGTTACCCGTACGAAAAATACTCACAGCTTGTGTTGTTCGCGCTCAAATAGCCTTTTGGCCAAACTTTTTTATATTGCCGTAGCATTGACAAATGCCGTTAATCATCTCTCACTAGGAAGGAACGTCATGAATATTAAGGATTTATTAATACCATTAAAACCAGCCACTTTTGCCCTAAAATTTTTGCCACTAGTTATTATAGTGATTGCTCTTATTAACTCCTATTTTATTGTTACTGAAGGCCATGTGGGGGTCGTAAAGCGTTTTGGGGAAGCCAAGGATCAGGAAAATCCAGGTCTGCATTTTAAGATACCCTTTATAGAAACGGTGGAGATGATTGAAGTAAGAACACGGAAAAATGCCGAAAAAATGGCATCCAGCACCAAGGAGCAAATGCCTGTTACGGTAGAAGTATCCGTCAACTGGACCGTAAACAAGGAAGCAGCGCTCGATTTATTTAAAAAATATGGTGGTTTAAGCCAGTTTGAGCAACGTATTCTAGACCCCCGTTTTCGCTCCGCCACCAAAGATGCAATACCCCAATTTGAAGCCGAGCAGCTTATTCAGGATAGAGCGTCAGCCATTCAGGGTATAGAACGCAGGCTTTCTGATGAGATGGCTAGCTTTCCAGTCGTGGTAGATAATATTCAAATTGAAAATATTGTATTGCCACGGAAATATATCAATTCCATTGAAACCAAACAAACGGAAAAGAATTTGGCTGCAGCCGAAGAGCATAAGCTGGAAAGACAACGACTCGAAGCTCTGCGTGCCGTCAATACCGCTGACGCCAAGGCCAAGGGTATTCTAAAGGTGGCCGAGGCGGAAGCCCAATCCATACTACTAAAAGGCAAAGCCGAAGCGGAGGCCATAGAAGCCAAAGCCAAGGCCCTCAAGAATAACCCCTTGATCGTAAAGCTGACAGAAGCACAGGCATGGGATGGCAAGCTGCCCGCAACCATGCTGGGTAGTGGCACCATGCCCATTATGGATATTCGCGCAACCCGTAAAGAATAAACACCCACCAAAATGGGTGTAGCTGAAGCCTCACCCACTTTGACGGCCCTTAAGATCATGCCACAGATTTGCTCCACATATGGTTAACATGATAGCTATTAAACTCACTAATTACGCCCAAATTTCACTATACACGGCGCTCTGTGCCTGGGTATGGGGTGTGATTTTTACTTTATTGTTCTGGTGGTTGGTAGCGCTGTCATATGGCAACCATCAACCGGGTGAGCCAAAGCCGGATACGCTGCTTATCGACATCTGTACTGTATTTGCCTTTTTGGCATTGCCATTGAGCGTCATAGCAACGTTATTAGGGATGATTGCATTGATTAAAGGGCAGCAAATGCGGCATGCCGCCTGCGGTTTAATTATCGCCATGCCATTATCTATATTATTGGGTATGGGTCTTTGGATGGCGGTAAATGGTGGTGGTTAAATTGCCGACTTCTCACCTTATTAAGTACATAGCTTTTTTGCTGTTGGCCTTCCCTTCAATACCAGCCATAAGTGGTGAACTAAAACCATTTAAAAGCGATGGTTGCAGCGCCTTTCCAGATGGAACAATGGCCCAAAATGAACTTTGGCTAGGGTGCTGCACACTGCATGATTATAAGTATTGGCTGGGTGGAACCTACGCAGACAGGCTGCGCGCAGATAAAGACCTGCAGCAGTGTGTAAGCAAAGTGGGTGAGCCAGAAATAGCCTTATTAATGCTGGCGGGGGTCAGAGTTGGCGGCACGCCTTTACTACCCACGCAGTTTCGTTGGGGCTATGGCTGGGATTATCCACGCTTTTACAGGCCTCTTACTGCAAGCGAAGTTGAGCAGGTGAAAAATATAACCACAGGACAAGAATAAAGGCACATGGATGCCAGACCAGCATACAGCCAATTTCAGACTGCAGTGTAAATATCTTATTCTGAGCCCTGAGTATAAGTAAGAAAAATACCACCAAACTTGAGCCATAACAGGTAATTGTATGGCACAGCTTTGCTATAATTCCCACCAGTGCTGCGCTGGTGGCGCATGGAAACAGGGAGCATAAGCATGCAGGATTGGATAATTAAGCAATTTTCCGGGCACAACTGGTGTTGTGCGCTAGGCTGCTATTATACATCTATAATGCATGGCCTCAGTTCCTGTTTTCATCGCAGTCTGCTGATCACTACCTTGGTACTGGAAACCAACCCATCCTGCGCGACCTTGCTGGCTATTACAGCCACTAACCACCGTTCCGAATACTATTGCGCCTAACATTTGTTGCTATTGGCAACAACTGCCACCTACTCCTGTGCATTAATCTCCAAGTGTCACTGATACCAATACTGGCTGCTACAGGACTGTTATTGCATATGTATACTCATTCTGTTGCGGAGCGGAATATGAAACAATTTCTAAAAGATTTACCTGCCCTCTTAGAGGGTTGTCTGCTGGTTGCCCTTGGCCTGGTTTTTCTGGACAGTAGCAATCTATTGTCTGGCGGCACGGCAGGGTTAGCCTTTCTGAGTCATGCCTTGATACCGGAACTCAGCTTTGGCCAAGTGTTTTTTCTAATCAATTTGCCGTTTTACTGGCTTGGCTACCATCGCCTTGGCCCCGGCTTGCTGTTAAGAACCTTTTTCTGTGTCACTCTGGTATCGGTGTTGGCCGATCTGTTTGGTGGTCTGGTACAGTTACACTTGGCTTACCCAATAGCCGGTGCGGTATTCAGTGCCATGCTGCTGGCCTTGGGTATATCCATGCTCTTCAAGGCCGGAGGTTCTCTGGGAGGAGTCAATATACTAGGGCTGTATCTGCAGCAGGCTATGGACTGGCCAGCCGCGCGGGTTATTCTGGCCATTGATATTCTGGTGATGCTGCTAGCTACTCTGGTATATGGCTGGCAGAGTGTCATTTATTCCACCCTGTGTGTGACCCTGATGGGACTACTGCTGGGTCGCCATTTCAAGCCCCCTGCAGTAACAGTAGAACCTCAAACCAGCCCCTCACAATAAAGGGCTTACTCACTGGC
>JASMLZ010000086.1 GCA_030748435.1 Gammaproteobacteria bacterium
CGCGCAGGCTGTTGCTCTGTTGTGTTGCCAGCTTTTTCAGGCGTTCATGCAATAAATCGGTGATTAGTTCAAGCTTGAAATTGGCGAATTCGGTTGCTTCATCTGTGGCCAGCGGGTTTGCATAGGAATTACCAATCCAGACAAAGTAGGCTGGCTCTTTAGCGTCTTCGAAAATATCAAGGCTGGGTGGGCGCATAGGTGGTTTAGCATATACCTTAGCTCGGCCTTTATTGGCGTCTGGCCAGTTGTCAAAGCTGTCAGCAATGCTGGTGGCCACCTTGTCGATATCAATATCACCGGTGATAATCAAGGTGGCATTACCTGGGTGGTAGTGTTGTTGGTAGTAGTCTTGTAGCGCTGCTGGCGTTGCTGACTCAATACTATCCAAATTGCCAATGGGCAGGCGTGTCAAGTAACGGCTGTTGGCTAAATCCAGCTGCTGGCGCTGGTATTGATAGGTTTGCTTTTCTGGCTCGGAAAGACGCCATTCTTCCCGTATAACCCCCATCTCCTTGGCTACTTCCTGACAATCAAATGCAGCTTGGTAGGCAAATAGTGAAAGTAGCTCGATGGCTTTGGTAACCCGTTTATGGCTAGCATTGGGTAGGTCCAGATAATAGCGTGTATGGCCAAAGGTGGTGTAGGCATTGGCGTGGTTGGATAAATTCAGATTTAGTTCGTGTAGAGCATCAAATACCGGGTTATCACCATTGTCTTTGGATTGGTTAAATAGCATATGCTCAACAAAGTGAGCATAGCCAAGCTGGTTATCCTTTTCATGCAAGCTGCCAGAGTGAATAACAAGATCGAGGCTAGCTTCGTTGCGTGAGTGGCTATTGCTATTGGGCCATAAAATCACCTGTAAGCCGTTATCCAAACGGTAGGTATAGGTGTGGCTGTGTTGGCCCTGTATGCTGGAAGCTGGCAAGGCCTGTGTGGCAATGTCGCCACCCTGCTTGATTTGACAACCGGTCAGAATGATCAGCGAAGTGAGTGTCAGAGAGAGGATATGTCCAGTGCGCATAGTTTATCCTTAACTACAATTAATTAGAGTTAAGGGTAGTCCAAAAAATGGGAAAATCAAGCTAGAGCTTGGCTTTTATTGGCTATTAGTGGTGCGCAGGTGTTGCAGTGGGCCTATTACCGTAAGCTGATAATAGGCCAGCCACAAGCTTGGGCATGAGCCCGCAATTTGTCGTCGGGGTCCACGGCTACGGGTTCATCTACTTCTTGTAATAACGGAATATCATTAAATGAGTCGCTATAAAAGCGGGCGCCTATAAGGCTAAGATCAGTCTTGTCCAACCAGTCTTTGAGTTTACTGATTTTGCCTTCCTGTAAGCAGGGAGTGCCGGTAATCTGGCCAGTATACTGGCCATCTACCTGTTCGGCTGTCGTGGCTATAAGCGTATCTACACCCAGATATTTGGCAATGGGATAGGTGATAAAGTCGTTGGTGGCGGTGATGATAATGATTTTATCGCCAGCTTCACGGTGTTGTTTTAGCAGTTGCTGGCCCTTGGGTAATACCATGGGAATCACCTGTTCGTGCATAAAGCGATAATGCAAGCTGGCCAGCTCTGCTTTGCTGTATTGGGTGAGGGGCTGCAAGGCAAAGGCGCCATAGGCATACATATCCAGACAGCCGTTTTCGTAGTCGGCATAGAACTGGTCGTTTTGTTGTTTGAAGTAGTCACCATCCACCAGCTTATTGGCTACCATAAATTCCCCCCAACTATGGTCGCTGTCTCCAGCCAGTAAGGTATTGTCCAAGTCAAACAGGGCGAGTCGGGTCATGTTGGTGGTTCTCTTTGGTTGCTCTTGGCTGCTGCGGTGCGCTACTTGTTAGTATGGATTAGGCAGAAGCTATGTAATTGAATTGTAAAACTTATCTTATTCTACTATAGAAGTTGTTGTTAGTGTGGGTTTTGTGGAACAATGGGGGTATGAGAAATTTTTGGTGAAAAACCGTGATTGATAAAGATGGTTTTCGCCCTAACGTCGGTATTATTCTTGCTAACTCCAAAGGTCAGGTATTGTGGGCCAAACGGGTTGGTTGGGATGCTTGGCAGTTTCCTCAGGGTGGCATTGACGCCCATGAGACGCCAGAACAAGCCTTGTTTAGGGAGTTAAAAGAAGAAATAGGTCTTGATCCGCAGCATGTGGAGGTGCTGGCTTGCACTCGTGGTTGGCTACGTTATCGTTTGCCGAAACGCATGGTTCGTCATGGTTCCCATCCGGTATGTATTGGTCAGAAGCAAAAATGGTTTTTGCTGAAAATGCTGGCGCCCGATAATGCGGTGCA
Organism: Gammaproteobacteria bacterium; assembly: GCA_030748435.1. Taxonomy (GTDB): domain Bacteria; phylum Pseudomonadota; class Gammaproteobacteria; order Pseudomonadales; family Balneatricaceae; genus Njordibacter. The sequence goes on from JASMLZ010000086.1 coordinate 2,306, forward strand.
AACCATGTCTGGCGACAAGCCGGAGTTTGATGATTGGGAATGGGTAAGTTATTGGTATCCTGTAGGTCAGGTGGTGCCGTTTAAGCGGGAAGTATACCGGCGCGCAATGAAGGAACTTTGTCACCGGCACTCAAGACTGGTATATCACGGTCAGAACTTAGCCCCGCAGTATAAGGAAGACTGAGGCAAATTATGCTGGCAAGTATTAAAAAAATCACCCAACAGGTAGCCGCGGCAGACGACTTACAGTCGGCCCTGAATTTGGTTGTGGACAACGTTAAGCGTGCCATGCGCACGGATGTTTGTTCTATATACTTGCATTTTCCGACGACTGAAAACTTTGTGTTGATGGCATCCAAAGGTCTGGATGAGAGAGCGATTGGTAATTTATGTATTCCTGCAGGCAAGGGGCTAGTCGGTTTTGTGGCTCAGCGTTCCGAGCCTTTTCGCACTAATAAAGCGTCTGAGCACCGTTACTTTCATCACGTAGAGGGCATTGGCGAAGAGCCATTTAATGCCTTCCTGGGGGTGCCTATTGTGCATCACCGTGTGGTTTTAGGAGTGCTGGTGGTGCAGCATACTGACAGTCGTCAATACACGGATGATGATGAAGCCTTGCTGGCTACCTTGTCAGCGCAATTGGCTGGCTTTATTGCCCATGCCGAAGCCACTGGTGGTGGTTTGCGAGCTAACGTACTAGCTGATGAACAGTCTACTGATGTTTGCTATGCGGGCGTGTGTGGTGCTGGTGGGGTGGCTATTGCCTCGGTAGCCGTTATCTCGCCTCCTGCTGATTTTAAAAAGGTACCTGATCGTGTCTGTGAAGATGTGGATGCAGAAATTGAATCCTTCCAGAATGCTCTGCAGGCCGTGCGGCGCAAGATTAAGGTGGTTAGCCGTATGTTGGCCCGCAGCCTTAAAGACCAGGAACATGAGTTGTTTGAAGTTTATATGCGTATGCTGGACGATAATGCTTTGGCTGGGGAAATTATTGCCAAAATTCGTCAGGGACAGTGGGCTCAGGGGGCCTTAAAGCATGTAGTACGCAAGCATATTCAGGCCTTTGAAATGATGGATGATCCCTACCTGCGTGAGCGGGCTACGGATATTCGTGATTTGGGTCGTCGAGTGCTGGCAGAGTTGCAACAGACCCAAACCCAAGCCCGCAATTATGCCGATTCTACCGTGCTGGTGGCCGAAGAAGTCACCGCTACCATGTTAGCCGAGGTACCGGTAGAAAAACTGCAGGCTATTGTCTCGATTCGGGGTTCCAGTAATTCTCATGCGGCCATTCTGGCACGTTCCATGGGTATCCCAACGGTTATGGGGGCAGTCGATTTTCCCTATACGCGTATGGAAGGTCGGGAAATTATTATTGATGGTCACTTGGGGCATATTTACGTCAACCCCAGTGCTGATCTTTATCATCACTATAAACAGGTGATCATAGAGGAAGCCAATTTCTCCAAGGAGCTGGAAGTTCTGCGTGATTTGCCGGCTCAGACCCGTGATGGTCACACGGTACCTCTGCTGGTCAATACCAGTTTGCCCATTGATGTGAGCCGCTCGCTGGAACGTGGCGCAGAAGGTGTCGGGCTGTATCGCACAGAAGTGCCATTTATGATCAAAGAGCACTTTCCTTCGGAACAGGAACAGATTGAGTGTTACCGCACGCAATTACAAGGCTTTGCCCCTCGTCCTGTCACCATGCGTACGCTGGATATTGGGGGTGATAAAGCTTTGCCTTATTTTCCCATTGAGGAAGCCAATCCGTTTTTGGGCTGGCGCGGTATTCGGGTAACGCTGGATCACCCGGAAATTTTTCTGGTGCAAATTCGGGCCATGCTAAAGGCTAGCGAGGGGCTAAATAACTTGCAAATTCTGTTGCCTATGGTGACCCATGTGAGTGAGGTAGATGAAGCCCTGACGCTTATCGAGCAGGCCTATCAGGAACTGTTGGAAGAGGGGTGTCAGGTACCTAAACCACCGGTTGGGGTCATGATCGAAGTGCCAGCGGCAGTATATCAGGCGAGCCATTTGGCGGCTAAAGTTGATTTTATCTCTGTGGGTAGTAATGATCTGACTCAGTATTTATTGGCGGTGGACCGGGATAACCCTCAGGTTGCTGATTTGTACCATGCCTTGCACCCGGCAGTGTTGTTGGCACTGCAGCAGATTGTCGCTGCCGGCAAGGCGGCAAACATCCCGGTTAGCCTGTGTGGTGAGCTGGCCAGTGATCCTGCTGGGGCCTTATTATTGATGGCTATGGGCTATGACTCTCTATCCATGAATGCGGCTGGCTTGCCCAAGGTGAAATCCGCCTTGCGCAACTTCAGTCTGGAGCAGGCCCAGCATATGTTGCAGGGCGCTTTGCAACAATCCAACTCGGCTCAGGTGGAGGCATTGGTGAAGGAAGCTATGGAAGCGGCAGGCCTTAACCGCTTACATAGTCATGTCGTTAAACTAAAGGCAAAATCCTGATCTGAGCTGGGTACCTGATCAAAATCCCGTTCCTTGATTTGTATCTGTCCATGCCGGTCCTGTAACAGGCTTATGCAGGTGCGAGTGCCGTAGTCCATTGCTGGTGCATCGATAAAACATGCTGACAGGCGCTGCTCCCAGGCCAAGGCAATGCCTGTGTCAGGTAGCAAATGATCTGCGGCTAATTGGCCATCATGCATGATGGCTTGCAGGTGTTGGTGGTCCACCGGTGATTGTTGCAACAGGTTCTGCATACCGGCTTTTGCTTTTTCTACCTTGGGCCAGTTACTGTCTAGCTGGGCGTTACTTAAACCATAAATACCAGGTGCCAGAGCTTGTGGTGGGGCTTGCGTGTGATTGCTATAATAGATTAGTTCTATACCGTCCCACAGTAGCAGGTTATAGCCGGCAAAGTGCTGCCTGCTAACCTTTTCGGCAAAGCTTATAGCAGATTGATTCTGGTGCAGAAAATCTACACACAGTTGGCCTCGAGAGGCGCCATGATGAGAGCCAGCACGGCCATCGCGGTAATTGGTTAAGGCTGCCCAGCGGCCATCCGCAGTAATACCAAACCAGGTGCCGCCAGCCTCTAGGTCTTTGCCTGCCAGCATATTGGGCTGGTGCCAGTAATGCATACGTTGAGTAGGGCGCTGGCGAAACTCGTCACGATTAGCTGCCAGCATTAAGGGGTAGTCTGGGTGTATTTGGTGAGCAACAGCAATCAAGCACATAGGACTTATGCAGTTTTACGCATGAGCAGATACAGGCCTATAGCTATCATAGGCAGTGATAGCAGTTGCCCCTGCGTCATCCAGCCAAAGGCGATAAAGTTAAGATGGGCATCGGGCTGGCGGGCAAACTCCACCAGCAAACGTTGGCCCCCATAGCCCAGCAAAAACATACCGGAAACCTTTAAACTGGCACGTGGTTTGGCTGAATATAACCACACCAGAATAAATAACAACACCCCTTCCAGGGCGAATTGATACAGTTGCGATGGATGCCGGGAGAGACTATCTACATGGGGAAACACCATGCCCCAGGGAAGGTCCGTTGGGCGCCCCCACAGCTCCCCGCCAATAAAGTTGCCAAGGCGCCCGGCACCCAGTCCAAGGGGTACAATGGGGGCAACAAAATCCATGATGCTGGAGAAGCTGCGTTGGTGTTTGTGGGCACTGTAGATAACCGCCACAATAACGCCAATTAAACCACCATGAAAGGACATGCCTCCTTCCCACACGCGCAGGATCATGGCTGGTTCCTGTATAAAGTCCGCAAATTTATAAAACAGAATATAACCAATCCTACCCCCCAGTATCACACCTACCGCCCCATAAAAAATAATATCGCTGACCTGTTCTTTGCTGAATCCAGCTGGCGCGGCGCGGCGCATAGCCAACCACCAGGCTGAGGTGAAGGCCAGCATATACATAATGCCATACCAGTGAATGCTAAGTGGGCCTAGCTGCAGTGCGACTGGGTCGATATTAGGGTAGCTAAGCATAGGATAGCTCCTGACAAGGGTTATATAAAAATGGTGGTTAACATGCGCACACCTACCAGTAAGAGTAGCACGGCAAACATTTGCTGTAGTCGTTTGGCTGGTAACTTATGGGCAATGCGGGCGCCGACACTGGCGGCCATTGCGCTGGTCAGTATGATACCAATCAGAGCAGGTAGATAAATATAACCCAGCGAGTAGTCAGGCAGCCCTGCTACATTTTGGCCTATGATCAGATTGGTGGTGGCACCGGCAAGGCCAATGGCCAGACCGCATGTGGCGGCAGTGGCTACGGCCTGCTGCATGACTACCCCCCGATTAACCAACCAGGATACCAGTAGGTTGCCGCCACCAATACCAAAGATGGCGGATGCCCAGCCAATAAAAGCACCAGCGATAGTCATACCAGACACACCGGGTAGGTTTTTACTGGCTGGTCGCTTGGTTAGTAGCAGCATTTTTAAGCCCAGATAGATAACAAAGAAGCCAAAGATACCTTGTAATATATGGCCAGGAATGGTGATTGCCGTATTGACACCAATAAATGCCCCCAGCAACATACCCACAGCAACGGGCCTGACCAGATGCCAAAGGATTGCGCCTTTTTTTTGGTGGGTATGGATAGCACTAAGGGCGGTAAAAATAATATTTGCCAAAGAGGTTGCTACTGCCATATGCATCAACACACTGGGCTCTATGCCTTGCAACGTAAAGGCAAATACTAGCGTTGGTACGACAATCACACCACCGCCAATACCAAATAAACCCGCCAATAAACCTGCCAGAGCACCCAGTAGTAAATAGATTAAAAACAGCATAGAGTCTTCTCTTAAGTCAAATGTGCGTCATACCCTGACAAAATGGCCATTTGCCCTTATTAATCATCATTTGGCATTAACCCGGTCCAATACCAGATAGCTAAAGTCAAAGGGGTTGGGTTCTGCCGCAGCAATATCTTCGCGCGCTACTTCTTGCCACTGGGCAGGGGCTAACTCCGGAAAGAAGGCATCACCTTCAACATGCCGGTGTACACGGGTTAGATAGACACGCTCTGCCATAGACAAAGCCTGCTTATAGATCTGGGCACCACCAATCACCATAATTTCCTTACCACCATTAACCAGTAGCAGGCTTTGTGCCACCTCAATGGCTGCTTGCAAGCTGGCCACCACTTTAATGCCGTTAGTTGGGTAATCTGCATTGCGCGTGATAACAATATTATCCCTGCCGGGCAGGGGCTTGCCGATAGATTCATAGGTTTTACGCCCCATGATCACTGGTTTGGCCATGGTGATAGCTTTAAAGTAGGCCAGATCACCCGGTAGATACCAGGGCAATTGATTATGGCGACCAATCACGTTATTTTCTGAGGCGGCGACGATGAGGGCTAAAGACATGGTTGACTATTTAGTTGGTAAACACTGCAGGATATTGTACTAGGCCAGCCTGCAATCTGCTAACATATTGCCTGAAAACTTTTTCTGCAAATGGCTGGGTAGTAATGAAGCAATATCTCGACTTGTGTCAGCGCATTATTGACAAGGGTGTATGGGTAAACAATGAACGCACGGGCAAGCGCTGCTTAACCATAATCAATGCCGATTTGACTTATGATGTTGGTGCCGGTGAGTTTCCTCTGGTTACTACTCGCAAGAGTTTCTATAAGTCGGCTATAGCAGAATTACTGGGTTATATCCGTGGTTATGATAATGCGGCTGACTTTCGGCGCTTGGGTACCAAAACCTGGGATGCCAACGCCAATCAAAACGAGGCCTGGCTTAATAACCCTTATCGCAAGGGCGATGATGATTGTGGTTTTATTTATGGCAAGGTTGGTCGTAATTTCCCCAAGCCAGATGGTGGCAGTATTGATTTGTTACGCAATATTTATAACGACCTGAAAGCGGGGCGCGATGATCGGGGTGAAATTTATACCTTTTATCATCCCGGCGCTTTTCATATGGGTTGTCTGCGCCCCTGTATGTATAGCCATCACTTTTCGTTATTGGGAGATACCCTGTATTTAAATAGCACCCAACGCAGCTGTGATGTGCCCTTGGGATTGAATTTTAATATGGTGCAGGTGTATTTTTTCCTTGCCATTATGGCCCAGATTACCGGCCATCAAGCGGGTTTGGCCTATCATAAGATAGTTAACGCCCATATTTATGAAGACCAACTGGAATTAATGCGCGACGTGCAGTTAAAGCGCGAACCTCTGACGCCACCCACATTGCATATCAATCCGGATATTAAAACGCTGGAAGATTTGGAAACCTGGGTAACGGTGGATGATTTTAAAGTGGTAGGCTATGACTGCCACCCGGCGATTGCTTATCAGTTTTCGGTGTGAAATAAATAGTTTTTGAGTAAGATCCGCAGAATTTACCTATTCGCGATGGCGAGCGTTGCAATCTCTGATCAATAACATCAATAATTTAGAGATTGCAACGTCGCTATGCTCTACGCAATGGCGCGGTTTGTATATCTTTCTGTCTTGGGTCAAATTAGTCCAGTCTGGAAATATCCCGCACCGCACCTTTATCGGCACTGGTCGCCATCTTGCCGTAAGCTTTTAAGGCATTGGATACTTTGCGTGGGCGGGTGGCGGCTGGTTGCCATCCACCTTTGCCCTTGGCATCCATAGCTGCCCGCCGAGTAGCTAGCTCAGCATCACTTAACAATACATCAATGCTACGTTTGGGTATGTCGATACGAATCATATCGCCGGCTTTAACCAAAGCAATATTACCGCCACCAGCGGCTTCCGGGGATACATGACCAATAGACAGGCCGGAGGTGCCGCCCGAGAAACGCCCGTCGGTTAACAGGGCACAGGCTTTGCCAAGCCCTTTGGACTTCAGGTAACTGGTGGGATAGAGCATTTCTTGCATACCTGGGCCACCACTGGGGCCCTCGTAGCGGATAACCACCACATCACCGGCTTTTACCTTGTCACCCAGAATATCAGCCACAGCAGCGTCCTGACTTTCACAAATATGCGCAGGTCCTTCAAATACCCAGATACTTTCGTCCACGCCGGAGGTTTTTACGACACAGCCATCTTCGGCGAGGTTGCCTTTTAGTACTGCTAAACCACCTTCTGTGGAGTAGGCATGTTCCATACTGCGGATACAGCCATTGGCACGATCATTATCCACCGATGGCCAGCGGGTAGCTTGGCTAAAGGCTGTTTGTGTAGGTATGCCGGCTGGGCCTGCTTGATAAAATTGTGCCACAGCTGGGTCTTTACTGACCACAATATCCCACTGTTGCAGCGCCGCGCCCATGGTGGGGCTATGCACTGTAGGCTGATTGGCGTGTAATAGACCGGCACGGTTGAGTTCCGCCAGAATACCCATTACCCCGCCCGCACGGTGCACATCTTCCATATGATAAAGAGGTGTATTGGGGGCCACTTTGCAGAGCTGGGGAACGCGGCGCGAAAGGGCATCAATATGGCTCATATCGAAAGCGATTTCGCCTTCTTGTGCCGCGGCCAACAAGTGCAGGATGGTATTGGTTGAACCACCCATTGCAATGTCCAGACTCATGGCGTTTTCAAAGGCATCGAAATTGGCAATATTACGTGGCAATAAGCTTGCTTCGTCGGTCTCGTAATAACGCTTGGTGATATCAACGATAATGCGGCCGGCTTTTAGGAATAACTGTTCACGGTCCGCATGAGTGGCTACCAAAGACCCATTGCCGGGTAAGGACAGGCCCAAAGCTTCTGTTAAACAGTTCATGGAATTGGCCGTAAACATGCCCGAACAGGAACCGCAGGTTGGGCAGGCAGAGCGCTCATATTCTTCTACCTTGGCATCGTCAGCATCCGGATCAGCGGCAATTACCATGGCATCGACAAGGTCCAGCTTGGTATCTCCAAGTTTGGTTTTGCCGGCTTCCATAGGGCCACCGGAGACAAAGATACAGGGAATATTCAGGCGCATGGCAGCCATCAACATGCCCGGTGTAATCTTGTCACAGTTAGAGATACAAACCATGGCATCGGCACAGTGAGCATTGACCATATATTCCACTGAGTCAGCAATAATATCCCGGGAGGGTAGAGAATAGAGCATGCCATCGTGGCCCATGGCAATGCCATCGTCTACGGCAATGGTGTTAAATTCTTTTGCCACCCCACCAGCTTGTTCGATTTCCCGTGCCACCAGTTGTCCCATATCTTTCAAGTGCACATGACCTGGCACAAACTGGGTAAAGGAATTACAGACAGCAATAATGGGTTTTTGAAAGTCTTCGTCGGTCATGCCAGTGGCGCGCCATAAAGAGCGGGCACCGGCCATATTGCGGCCACCTGTGGAAGTTTTTGAGCGATATTGAGGCATAGTTATAGTCTGCTTTTAGTGGTTGAGGGCACTAGCGCTTTAACGCAGCGCCTTGCTAAATACTTTGGAGTTGCGCTGATAGTTATACAACTGCTGTCTGGCAGCTGGCAATGCTGATAAAGAGGAGGGCGTAAAGCCATTCTCGACAAACCAGTGTGCGGCGGCGGTAGTGAGTACAAATATCTGATCCAGACCTAAGCGCTGAGCCTGCTGTTCTATATGGTGTAACAGAACCAGACCCCGGTCAGCACCGCGGTAGGCAGGATTTATGGCCACGCAGGCTAATTCGGCCTGACGTTCTTCGGCAAATGGGTAGAGGGCGGCACAGCCGATAATGGCCCCATCCATTTCGATCACACTAAAGTAATGAATTTCGGCTTCCAGCAGTTCCCGGGAGCGGCGCACCAGTAAGCCATCTTGCTCCATCGGACGGATCAATTCCAGTATCCCGCCAGCATCATCAATGGTGGCGGTGCGGATCTTCTCGTAGCTTTCTTTAGCTAGCATAGTGCCAGAACCATCGCGGCTAAATAATTCCGTTAGCAAGGCGCCATTAATCTGGTAACTTAATAGATGGCCCCGTTTAACACCGGCCTCACAGGCTTGGCTAAGCACATCCAGATATACTGACAGGTCGCTCCATTGCTGGGCTTGGCTTTGATGTTGTTGTACCAGACGATTAGCGGCCTTGGTCAGTAACTCTGTTACCCGTTCGCCGCGGGAGTTGGTGATGCCACTATCGGCACCCAATACAATCAACTTGTCGGCTTGCAGGCTAGTGGCTACTTGACCCGCTACTTGTTCTGCCGACAGGTTAAAGCCTTCCCCTGTTGGGGAGTAGCCCAAACAGGAAATTAGTACTAGATTGTCCAGTTCCAATTGTGCTCGAATGGCCTTGGCATCGACCCGGCGCACGGCCCCTGTGTAGGCGTAGTCGATGCCATTATTAATACCAATGGGACGGGCAATAATATAGTTGCCACGCACCGTGCGAATCCGCGAGCCCTGCATGGGCGAGTTGGCTAGGCCCATGGAAAAAAGAGCTTCAAGTTTGGCACTTTGCTGGCCCACGACAGCTGTTATCAAAGGCATTTGCTCGGCGGTGGTAATGGTCTTGCCCTGTTCCGATGTAGCGGCCAAACCAGCTTCTTGCCGGGCCGCTGCAATTTGTGGGCGACTGCCGTGCACCAGTACCAGTTTTACCCCCAAGCTGCTAAGCAGATTAAGGTCGTGCACCAAGTGTTTAAAGTTCTCATGATCAACCGCTTCGCCGCATACGTAAACCACAAACGTACGCCCCCTGTGCGCATTGATATAGGGCGCAGAATGGCGAAACCAGTTAACATAATCCTGGTCGGTTTGTTGCACTATATAGCCTTTTGAATGGTTAGGGTTTTATAGCCTCTGATTTTAACCGTAAAAGTCTTGGTTGGAAACCCAAAACAGCTCACCAGCTTTGGTTATGCAGGACTTGTGGTTAATGGCTACTCCCAATTAGTGCCTGAAAAATTAACAAACCCGTTATTGCGTGGGCAGCGCAGCAATCTCTTCACGTAGGCTACTACAACAAGTAATTGCCACTTTCCTAGGCCCTTTGCAATAACGGGTTAAGCAGACCTTCCCTGATAATGATAATCGTTAAGAAGGCTGCTATTTTTGCCAGTTATGGCGTTATGTTGGTTATGGCTTTGCTAAATATTATTTTAAATAGCCCATCATCTACATATTCCACATATGAAATATTGCTTTGCTCATTTGGTGTATAGGTCAGTTTTCCTAATGTGCTATGTCCTTCATCCAGCTCTGTCACTACATCAAAATCACCTTTACAGGGCCCCCAACCTGAGCCTTTGTTAATAATTTCTTTGTCAGTAATACCAGCAGCAGCTAATGGGTCGTAAAAATATTCGTTGTATCCTCCTTTGCCGGCACTATTCAGTCTATCTTGCAAAGTGTGAATAATAAATTCCTGCAGTATGGATGGATTTGTGCCACAGCCTGCTTTTATCTCATCGATAAAGGATTGCTCCAATTGTACCTGGTAAGAGGCATTTAACGTTGAAAGTGTCAGACTATAGTCACTGTCTAAACTTTTGTATTTATCAATGACTGATTTAGCTGCCTTAGGGTCAATAAAAATATTCCATTCCGCAGTATTATTATTTGGATAAGCTTGAGGGAATAGTGAATTAATATTCCCCATTGGCTTGTTATCATCATTATTGATAACACCGGCCATTGCTACCACTGTCTTGGGAATTTTTATGTCTTTGTGTATTTTTTGTTCTTCTACATAAGTTAAATAATTGTGCAAGTTAGTAAAGCCACCAATGGCAAGTAAGGTCAGATCCTCATAATCATTTAATGCCTTTTCAAGGCTCTCGTTTGCATTCATCAATGGGCCTTGTATATCTACCTTTGGCATATCATTAAAGCCCATAAGGTTGTCCATCTGTTGGCGAAAGTCAGCTGGGAAAACGTTGGAAAATGAAGAGGGCACACTGGTTCCTACACCTAGCATCACTTCATTGGTATAGATGCCATTTAACGCCATTATATTGGCAGCGTTTTGTTTAGCGTTTGTTAAATGAGCTTCGCCCACCCCGTTAACATTAATACCTACGATATTTATATATTCTGATTGAGCTAATAGTGTGATGGCACACCAATCGTCCCATCCCATATCGGTATCAATAAATACGTTGGTTTTAGAGTTTTTCATGCTTTATCCTTTTTTATCTTCGGGGGTTATTTTTTATATAACTTGTCCCCGTTATTATTTAACTACCCTGATATAAGACATATCAAAGTCGTTTCCAAGCTAGGAAAGGTTTACCAAATTCACCATTACTAGCTCCCTATTGACGTGGCAATCCTTAATGTATTGATTTGATTATTAAGAGATTGTTGCACTAGGCTCGCAATAACAGATTTATGAATTTTGCAGATCTGCTTAGAGGTGAATACAGACAGCTATTATGTTGCCCTAGATATATGCCCACCTAGACAGATATATTTATAGACATATGTTTATATAGACAGCTGTTCGTATGGACATATTATTTCCTTAGCCATATCAAACTTAGTACGGTAATTCTATTTTGCTAATATTATTAGGCGTGGTTTTTTTATGGACTAATAATGGCTATAGTCTTATTTATCGGATCCAGACAAGGATGCTATGTGGATAAGTTTAGGAAGCAGTAATATATGAATGTTCGCTTGATAAAAGTGCCAGATCTGTTAGTTGTAGAGGAACAGCAATTGTGGGCTCGTCTGGGTGATGTTGTATGTCAATATGATGATCAACATTGGCAATTGTGCTTGCTACAGGAAGGAGACATCCGGCAGGTGATGTTGGCTAGCCCCTGGTGTGTGCAGAATTGGTTGGTGGCGCCGCAACAACTTAATCCCCAGTGGTTTAAGCAGGCCTATGATAAAGCGACAATGCATAAGGAGTTGGCAAGCGCCCTAGTTGGGGTGCAAACTGAGGCGCAATTGGCTAAGGCGTTGCGAGAGTTTCGCTGCCGGCATCAACAGCGTTTAATCTGGCGTAATACTTTGCGCTTGTGTACCAGTGCACAGTTGACTCAGGAAGTCACCAATATGGCTGATATCTGCATTGACTTGGCCTTGCAGTGGTTGTATGCCGATGCTGTAGATAGTTGGGGACAACCACTGGATACACAAGGCAGAACCCAGCAATTGGTGGTGTTGGCTATGGGCAAGCAAGGTGGTGGCGAGCTCAATTTATCGTCTGATATTGACCTTATCTTTGCTTTTTCTGAAGCAGGTGAAACTCAGGGTGGGCGTCAACAGTTGGATAACCAGCAGTTTTTTACCCGTCTTGGTCAGCGGCTAATTCAGGCACTGGATCAACGAACAGCAGACGGTTTTGTGTTTCGGGTGGATATGCGTCTGCGGCCTTATGGTGCCAGTGGGGCCTTAGTGCTTAACTTCACCGCCATGGAGCGCTATTACCAGGAGCAGGGACGAGAGTGGGAAAGATACGCCTTTATTAAGGCGCGAGTGGTTGCCGGTGACCGACAAGCCGGGGCAGAGTTGCTGCAAACGCTGCGACCCTTTGTGTATCGACGTTATCTGGATTACAGCGCTATTGAATCCCTACGTGGTTTAAAACACATGATTGCTGGTGAGGTACGTCGCCGGGGCTTGCACAACAATATAAAGCTAGGTAGTGGCGGTATTCGTGAAGTTGAATTTATTGCTCAGGCCCTGCAACTGATTCGTGGTGGACGTGATCAGCGTTTGCAAACCCCTTGCCTAATGTCAGTATTGGATTTGTTGCCTGAGGTGGCAGGCTGGCAAGTCAAAGACATGTTGGATCTGAAAGCGGCCTACTGGTGTTTGCGTGATGTTGAACATGCCCTGCAGGCTATACAGGACCAACAAACCCAAGAATTACCGCAAGATAAAACAGCTCAGGCACGTCTGGCTTTTGCTATGGGTTATGCAACATGGGAGGCATTGAATCAACAGATTGAACAACAACGTACCTTTATCAGGCGGCAGTTTGATATGGTGGTGTGCAGCCACACAGAGGCAGAAACAAATTCCCAGCAGGTGCCTGCCATCAATTCCCTATGCAACCAACTGGGGTTGATTAACAGTGCTTATCAACTAGCCATTCCACAGCAGGAATGGCAACAGATGCTGGTGCAGGCTGGCTTTAGTGAGTCAGATAAAGTATTGCAACATTTATTGGCGCTGTACCAGAGCCGTGCAGCGCGCACTATGCAAGCAGTGGCGCAAGAGCGTTTGACCAAGCTATTACCTGGTCTATTGCACCTGTGCAGTCAGCAAGTGCAGCCTGCTCAAACTCTGGCCCGGGTGTTGGTATTGATTGAGGCCGTACTCAGGCGTTCGGTGTATTTGGTCTTACTGCAAGAAAATCCGTCAACTTTGCGACTGGTGGTGGATTTGTGTGCGGCCAGCCCCTGGTTTGCTGACTTTTTAGCACACCAGCCGTCCTTGCTGGATGAACTATTGGATGCCAATACGCTGTTTGCTGTGCCCACACCAGCGCTGTTGGCGCAGGAATTGCAACAGCGCCTATTGCGGGTGCCAGAAGATGATATGGAACAAACCATGGAGGTCTTACGCCACTTTAAACAGGCTAGTGCGTTACGTGTGGCGGCGCAGGAAGTGACGGGTAAGCTGCCACTGATGCGTGTCAGTGACCAACTGACTTTTACTGCTGAAGTGGTGTTGCAACAAGTGTTGCGTCTGGCTTGGCGTGAACTTGGTCAGCGCTATGGTGAACCCTGCGATGGGCAACAATCTGCTGCTGATTTTATTATTGTTGGCTATGGCAAAGTAGGTGGTTGGGAGCTGAGTTATGGCTCTGATCTGGATTTGGTATTTATCTACGATGCTCCTTTTAATGGCATGACCAACGGTGACAAAAGCATTGCCAATAGTGTGTTTTTTACCCGCTTGGGGCAGCGTATTATCAGTTATCTAAATACCATAACGGCGGCCGGACAGTTGTATGAGGTAGATATGCGCTTGCGGCCTGATGGGGCCAAGGGATTATTGGTGTCCACCCTGTCCGCTTTTGCCAAGTATCAGCAACAACAGGCCTGGACCTGGGAGCATCAGGCTTTAGTGCGGGCCAGACCGATTGCTGGTAGCGCCACCTTGGCTACCCGTTTTGATCAGGTGCGACAACAGGTGCTGGCCCAGATTCGTGAGCCGGAAAAGTTGCGTCAGGAAGTGGTTGCCATGCGGGAAAAGATGCGAGCCAGCCTAGCTTCCAAGCCTAACTTACAGGGCGAGATGGAATATTTTCACCTGAAGCAGGATCAGGGTGGCATTGTAGATATTGAGTTTATGGTGCAGTTTGGGGTATTGGCTTATGCTCATAAAGAGCCAGCTTTGCTTACCTATACTGATAATATTCGCATTCTTGATGCCTTACGGGATGCTGGCTTGATGTCTGCTAATGTTACCCAAATTCTGGCAGACTGCTATCGCGCTATGCGGGCGGTGGAGCATCGTCAGGCTCTGCAGAATCAAGCAGGTCAGGTAGCCATTGATGAATTGCAGGAGCAACGTCAACAGGTGCAGGCGATCTGGCAAGATCTTATGCTGCCCTAAGGCTAGTTACAGCATAAAATTCAGCTCTTCTAATAGATCTCCGGGGCACCTTCAGGACGGGTTTTAAAGCGTCGGTGCAGCCACAGATATTGTTCTGGGTATTGTCGCACGGTTTGTTCTATATGGCTGTTAATAAGGCTTGCATCCTGCGCGTCGTCCCCACTGGGGAAATCGGTTAATGGGGTTATCTGCAGGCTATAACCCTGTGCACCGCTATGTTGATGCGAAAAGAAAAATACCCGACATTGAGTACTTTTTGCCAAGCGGCTAGCAATGGATGTGGTAGCTGTGGGAATACCAAAAAATGGGGCAAACACAGAGCGTTCGGGGCCCAAATCCTGATCTGGTGCCAACCAGACGGTATGGCCTGCTTTTAACTCCTTTACTACCTGACGTATTTGCTCCCGCTCAATAGCCCCAGCTAGGCAATGGCTGCGCCCACGTAGAATAAGGGCATCCATTAACGGGTTTTTGTGGCGTTGGTAGGTCACGTTGAAGGGTTGATGCTGGTTTAACAGGGCGCAGCCAAGGTCTGGACTGGTAAAATGAGCGCCTAACAACAGCACCCCCTGATCTGATTTGCAAGCCTCTTGCAGGGCTGGCAAACCATTAATTTGCACTTGTTTAGTGAGGGTTTTTAGGGAACTCCACCAGGCATAGGCTGTCTCAATTACGCCTGCACCATTAGCATAAAAGGTCTGTAAAACCAGTTGTTGCTGTTGCTGCTGACTGAGTTCGGGGAAACAGGTGGCAATATTTTTTTGGGTGATATGCCGGCGTCGCTTGGAGAGCTGGTACAATAGATAGCCCAGTAGTCGGCCACATTTATGGCCAACGGACCATGGCAGCAGGGTGATTAGCCGGAGCAGCCCCATAGCCAACCAGATAGGCCAGTATTGGGGGCCTAGAAAAGTTGTTAAAGGCGGTGTGGATAAAGATGGTTTAGTGCTGGACACGTGGGCAAATATGGGTTCTGGCAAGAGTGAACACAGTTTACACTGCGAGTACACTGGCGGCAACGGGTGACAAGGGTGCAGTAATAGGGATTTGATATGGATTTGGAAACAATGGTAACAGTTAAGCAAACAGCTTGGGCGTCCTATCGGCGTTTATTGGGCTATGTAGCAAAATACTGGGTGGTATTTGCCATTGCCATTATTGGCTTTGCCTTGTTTGCTGCATCGCAGGCGGCCTTTGTCGAACTCACCAAATATATGGTGGAAGGGGTTGAGCAAAACGATGTAGAGGCCCGTTATATTGTACCATTACTGGTGCTGTTGGTTTTTCTGGTTCGTGGTATTGGTTTTTTTCTCGGTAATTATGGTATGGCTTATGTGGCCAGACATGTTGTGCATGACTTACGGGTGGCTATTTTTGAGCAATTATTGGTGCTGCCGGCGGCTTACTATCATCATCATGCTTCGGGCACTTTGTTATCCAAACTGATTTTTAATGTTGAACAGATTACCGGGGCCGCTACAGATGCGTTAAAAATTCTGGTGCGTGAAGGACTAACCATTGTTGGCTTGTTTGCTTATCTGCTGTACCTGAATTGGCAATTGACCATGGCCTTCCTGTTGGTGGGCCCATTTATTGGTTTGGTGGTGAATCGTGCCTCCAAACGCTTTCGGACCATTAGTGGCAATTTGCAGGATAGTATGGGTGATGTTACCGCCAGTGCCAGTGAGTCTATCAAAGGTTATGATGTGGTGCGTATGTTTGGAGGTCAGGCCAGAGAGCGTCAGCGCTTCTTTAAAGCCAGTAATGGTAATCGTCAGCAAGCCATGAAACTGGCCTTGGCAGAATCTGTTGCTACGCCCGTGGTACAGATGCTGGTAGCCATGGCCATGGCGCTATTGATTTTTCTGGCCCTGCAGCCAGAAATTATTGCCATCATGTCGGCGGGTGAGTTTATCGCTTTTATTATTGCCGCGGGCATGTTGACCAAACCCCTGCGAAGTCTGACGGAAGTAAACTCTATTCTACAGCAGGGCATAGCCGCATCACAAAGTATTTTTGCCTTACTGGACGAGGCGCCTGAGCCTGATATGTCTGATAAAAAGGTGTTACAAGCCAAGGGCGATATTACCTTTCACCAGCTTGGTTTTGCCTATCAGGATAAGCCGATACTGGAAGATATTGACCTAACACTACCGGCGGGCAAAGTGGTTGCCTTGGTTGGGCGCTCGGGCAGTGGCAAGTCAACTCTGGTTAATTTGTTGTTACGTTTTTACGATCCCCAGACTGGCTATATTAGTATCGGTGGCCAGGATATAAGTCAGGTAGCACGGGCCAGCTTACGTGAGCAGATTGCTCTAGTAAATCAACAGGTCATGCTGTTTAACGGTACTATTGCTGAAAATATTGCCTATGGAGCTATGGCTGATGCCTCTGTTGAAGCTATAGAGGCAGCGGCCAAGGCTGCGCGAGTAGATGAATTTACTGCGCGCATGGAACAGGGCTTGCACACTCGGATTGGTGAGGCGGGAGTATTGCTTTCCGGCGGTCAAAGGCAGCGTATTGCATTGGCCAGAGCCTTGTTAAAAGATGCCCCCATACTGGTATTGGACGAGGCCACCTCAGCCCTGGATACGGAGTCGGAGCGGCATATTCAAAGTGCAGTTAATGCGGCTATGACCGGCCGTACCACGTTGGTTATTGCTCATCGCTTATCGACCATCGAGCAGGCCGATATTATTGTGGTGATGGATCAGGGGAAAATTGTTGAACAGGGTTCCCATCAGGCCTTGCTACAGCAACAGGGGCTATATGCCCATTTGCATAGTTTGCAGTTTGCTGAACAGAGTGAGGTCTAATTGCTGCCGGTTAAGGTAGCAAGCATCTTGCGCAAGCGCTGGCGAAAAGGATGGCTGCTGTAATGGTCTACCACATGCTGGTAGGCGCGTTCGCAAATGGCCTGGTATTCAGTATCAGATAACTGCATGATATGGGCCAGTTCAGTGGCCAGCGACTGGGCATTGATGGCGGCCAGAAAACCCGTTTGTCCGTGTTCGATGATGCCTTCTGGGCCACCACAACGCGTAGCCAAAACAAGCTTTTTGCGGGCCATGGCCTCGATAACTAGCATACCAAAGGTTTCACTGCGCGAGGGCACACATATTACGTCAGCATGATCAAAGAAAGCGTCTCTTTGTGCGTTGTTTACCCAACCTTGAGTGATGACCTTGCTGTCCAGTTTAGTTTGTTTGATCAGCTTATTTATTTTCCTGAACCAGCGACCCTTACCTGCCAGAGTGGCTCGAAAGGCCGGCTCTGTTGCTTGCAACAATTGCAGCGCATGGATTAGCAGGTCCTGACCTTTGGTGCGACGCATGATGCCCATATGAGCAATATGCATAGGCTTTTGTTTGATGCGTGTTACAGGTTCGTCGGGATTGAGCTCCACCAGATTGGGCATTACCATCACCGGCCCGTCAAAACCCTGTTGCCGGACAAATTCGCGCACCGGCTCGGATACGGCCAATATCATATCGGCTGCTGCTAGCCCTTTTGCTGTGTAGCTGTGCAGTACCAATACCAGTTTACAGCCAGCGGGCAAGGCCGGTCTGGCCAGAGCTGCATCGATAGGTTTGTGAACCATAAGCAGGTCAGGTTGGGTGCTGGTGAACAACTGTTGCAAACGATGTTGCGCCACATGTTTGCAACCAGGCAAACGGCTACGTGGGTAGTTTAGTAATCGGTAATCAAGCTGTCGCTCAACAAGCAATTGTTGTACTTGCGCCCCGGGGCGAATAATGGAGGTGACTTGGTGGCCCAAGTGGCGTAAATTATCGCTATAATGTACAAAAGCCTGTTTGGGGCCGCCAAGATCTTTTCCAGAGATTAAATTAACAATATGCATGTTGTTCGGCAGCCAATTGATGGGTAGCAATAGTTTTATTGTCTGGTATTCTAACAAGCCCTATGCCAGCACAAAACCCTGCAAGTGAAAGGAAGGGAAAATTTGTCATTGATCTATCGTACGCTCTGGTATCTGTTATTACCGTTTGGCGTCATCTGGCACCTGATATTTGTCTGGCGTCGGCCTGAATTCAGGTTTGGCTTTTGGCAGCGTTATGGTTGGGTGCCAGTATCTGCTGAGCAACCATTGGTGGTGCATGCTGCTTCTGTTGGAGAGATTAATGCCGTGGCAGACCTGTTATGTCAAGTTGCCGAGCAAACCACTATTCCCCTATTGGTCACTACCACCACGGCGACTGGACGTGATCGCTGTTTGCAGTTGTTTGGCCATTACCCGCACATTAATCATGCCTATATGCCCTTTGATATAGGTTTATCGCAACGCCTGTTTTGGCGCCGGGTGAAGCCCCGTGGCTTGTTGCTGGTGGAAACCGAATTATGGCCCAATATGTTGCGCTTGTGGTCGGCTAAACAAGTGCCTATATGGCTGATAAATGGCCGTCTGTCCAAACGTTCAGCAAGGGGTTACGGGCGTTTGGGAGGCTTTAGTGGCACTATGTTGGCATGCTTGCAGCGGGTGCTGGTGCAGGACAAGGCCAGTGCACGACGCTTTGTTTGTTTGGGTGCTGAACCACAAAAACTACAGATTATGGGCAGCGTAAAATTCGATTTGACTTTACCCACATCCAAGGTGCCTGAGGTAGGCAAACCCTGGTTAGATGCTGATGACGCTTGCTGGGTTTGTGGTAGTACGCGTGAGGGTGAGGAAGCCACACTACTGCAAGCCTGGGCAAGAATGGATAGTGTTGCCAAGGGATTGCTGGTACTGGTGCCACGCCATCCACAACGGTTTGCCGAGGTAGCAGACTTGTGTGAAGCTAGCGGTTTGCCTTGGCAGCGTTTTACTGAGGGAGGAGGTAAGAGCGATCTTGATCAGTCTGGCCGACGTGTATTGCTGGTTGACGCCATGGGTTTGTTGATTGCTTTCTATCGTCTGGCTGATGTCGTGTTTGTAGGTGGTAGTCTGGTCACCAAGGGAGGACATAACCCACTGGAGCCAGCGGCTTTAGGCAAGCCGGTGTTAATGGGGCCGCATACCTTTAATTTTGCCACTGTCTGTGAACTGTTACAAAAAGTCGGTAACTTACACTTGACCTCGGCATCTCAGTTGCTGGAGCAGATACCACAATTGCTGGCTAACCCAGAATTAAGGCTGTCGATGGGGCAGGCTGGTGCCGAACTGGTAGCCCAAAGACGTGGTGCTACGGCGGCTTATGTCAGTATGATTAAGCAACAGTTTGGTGCCTAGACGAACTATGAATTTAGCTGTTAAGCGTTGGCATTGGTTGTGGGTTTCTGGCTTGGCTTTAATACTGGTGCTATTGCCTTTTGCTACGGCGCTTGGTGCTTTGGTGGGCCATATAGATGCGATTGACTGGCAGTTATTGCTTGCTGACTCCTATTTACGTGCGGTCATTTGGTTTTCTGTGTGGCAGGCTGGTTTGTCTACCCTGTTAAGCGTTGGGTTGGCTGTGCCTCTGGCCAGAGCTTTGGCACGGCGGCATTTTCCCGGCCGCAATCTGTTGTTGCAGGTATTTAGTGTGGCTTTAGTTGTGCCAGCTATTGTGGCAGTGTATGGCTTGGTAGTGGTACATGGCCGGCAGGGCTGGGTCAATGGGTTGTTAACCAGTCTGGATTGGTCGTCGGGCTCCTATTTATATGGCCTGACCGGAATTTTGTTGGCCCATGTATTTTTCAATTTACCCCTAGCAACGCGTATTCTTTTACAGCGTATGGAATCCATAGCACCTGAATCATGGCGTTTGGCACAGCAGTTGGGTATGTCTTCCTGGCAGCATTGGCGCCTGTTGGAGTGGCCCCATGTACGTGTGATATTGGCACCTATAGCCGCGCTGGTGTTTGCCTTGTGTTTTACCAGCTTTGCCATTGTTATGAGTCTGGGCGGTGGGCCCAGAGCGACGACTCTGGAAGTGGCTATTTATCAAGCTGTGCGCCTCGACTTTGATTTGCCCTTGGCTACCCAATTGAGTCTGGTGCAGTTATTGTTATGCGGTTTTATTTTATGGTTGGGCCTGCGTCTGGGGCGGCCGGCTGATATCAACCCCAGTTTGGGTTACAAGGTGACCCGGCCTGACACCAATACACTGGCCGGTAAACTCTTGGATGGGTTATTGCTATTGGTGGGTCTTTTGTTGGTAATCCTGCCACTGACAGGCGTGGTATTGGCAGGCTTTAATGATCATTGGTTGCAGGTATTGGCTGATCAACAATTATGGCTGGCGGCCTGGAATAGTCTCTGGGTGGCCCTGTGTGCCGCCGCCCTGTGTTTGTTTATGGCTTGGGGTTTACTGTTGATGCGCCGTCATACCCTTGAACGTTGGCCATGGATGGCCGCCGTCATAGAATCTGTAGGTATGATCACTTTGGTAGTGCCTGCGCTGGTTTTGGGGACGGGGTTATTTTTGGCTTTGCGCCATTGGGTAGATGTATTTGCCATTAATCTTTATCTGGTACTTTTAGTCAATAGTGTCTTAGGGTTGCCCTTTATGCTGCGAGTATTGAGCACGCCTTATCTGCAGTTGGCTCAGCAACATGATCGTTTGTGCTTAAGTTTGGACATCACTGGCTGGCATCGCTTACGTTGGCTGGAATGGCCCGTATTAAGGCCTGCTATTGGTCTGGGGTTGGCTATTGTGGCGGCTTTTTCGGTAGGTGACCTGGGTGTGGTGGCTTTATTTGGTACCCCGGATGTAAAAACCCTGCCGTTACTTATGTATCAGCGTCTGGGTAGCTATCAGTCCGCGGCGGCGGCGGTGACAGCGGTGGTATTATTGGTCTTGTGCTTGCTGGTATTTGTAGGTTTAGAGAAGGGGTTGGGGAAGCGTCATGCTTGAGTTAAAACAACTGCAGGTTAGGCAGGGCCAAAATCAGTTTTGTTTTGCAGCTACTCTTGCACAACAAACGTGTACTGCCCTAGTGGGTGCCAGTGGCGCAGGTAAAACCACATTATTAAACCTGTTGGCTGGTTTTGTGACCCCTGATGCTGGCCAATTACTCTGGCAGGGACAGGACTTGTTACCACTGAAACCTGCTCACAGACCTTTTACCAGTTTGTTTCAGGAACATAATTTGTTTTCTCATCTGGACCTGTTTACCAATGTAGGCTTAGGTATTGATCCCGGTTTACGACTGACCACAAGCCAGCGCCAAGAGGTGGATGAGGCGCTGGCTCAGGTAGGCTTGGCTGGTATGGGCGAACGTTTGCCCGGCAGTCTCTCGGGTGGGCAACGGCAACGGGCTGCTTTAGCTCGTGCTCTGGTTCGGCGTCAGCCATGGTTGTTGTTGGATGAGCCGTTTAGTGCTCTGGATCCGGGTTTGCGGCAGGAAATGATCGTGTTGCTGGGTGACTTGCAAAAACGCAATAAATTGAGCCTGCTGCTGGTTACCCATGACCCACAGGAAGCCTTGCAGTTGGCCTCGGAGGTTATATTTATTGCTGAGGGTGGAGTATACTGGCAGGGGCAAGGTAATGAATTTTTACAGCAAAAAAGTGAACCGATTCAACGCTATTTGGGCCATGCCGCAAGTGTTAGTCAGGGCTTTTAGTGCCAAAGGGTAAACTATGCAGGACGCCAATTCACAACATACTGACAGCCCGGATTTACAGGGCCAGGCTGGGCCTATTCCACAAGCCCTGGATAGGGGCAATGGTGGGCAACAGGTCATCGTTATTGGGGCTGGCATCTCTGGTCTTTGTAGTGCCTGGTTTTTACAACAGCAGGGCTATGATGTATTGGTATTGGAAGCCAGTGCTTGTGTTGGTGGTAACCTGCAAACGGTAAAGCGTGATGGCTGCCAGTTTGAGCGCGGCCCCAATTCTTTTATGAATAATCGCCCGGCTATGGCCGAGTTGATAAAAGGGGCTGGATTAGAGCAGGAAATAGTGCCGGCCAAGGCGGCTGCCCAGCGGCGTTTTGTTGGTAAATATGGGGCTTTGGTGGCCTTGCCTACTAATCCCCTGGAGGGCATAACGACTAATATTATGACTTGGCCAGGCAAGTTGCGTGTGGCTTGGGAACCCTTTGTTGGCAGATCCCGGACAGAGGAAAGTATTGCCCAGTTTGTTACCCGTCGCTTGGGCAAGCAGATGTTTGACTGGTTGATTGATCCCTTTATTTCCGGGGTTTTTGCCGGTGATCCTCACAAGTTGTCGGTGCAGGCGGCAGTGCCCCGCTTATATGCTTTGGAACAGCAGCATGGTTCGCTGATACGTGGTGCTCTGGCCCATATAAAGGCCCGGCGCCAAGCTACCGGCCCTAAACTGGATGGTGCCATGATGACCTTTAAGCATGGGTTACACCAACTTATGACCAGCTTGGCAGACCAGCTACTGAATCCAGTACAGCTTAATACTCAGGTGGAGAGCGTTAGTTATAGTCAGGAACATGGCTATATGGTACGCAGTGGCGACGCAATCTGGCAGGCACAGAAGCTGGTGTTGGCGGTGCCAGCCAAGCAGGTTGCGCGGTTGATAGAAGACTTGCCAACGCCTGATGAGACACAATTGGCCCATGCTCAGCGGCAACTGCGTAGTATTTATTACCCGCCTGTGGCAACCATTTCCATGGCCTTTAAAAAGCAGCAAATACAACATCCTTTGGATGGGTTTGGGGCGCTGTTTCCCAGTAAAGAAAATAAGCAAATTCTGGGTGCCTTATTTCCATCCAGTATCTTTTCTGGCCGTGCGCAACCTGATCAGCATGTGCTAACTGTGTTTGTTGGTGGTGGGCGTGGCAGTGCAGCTATGCAACTGTCGGCGGCAGAGCGTTTGGCTCTGGTGTTGCAGGAACTGGATGGTTATGTGGGTATAAAGGGGCAACCCTTGTGGAGCGAAGAAAGTTATTGGCCCGCTGCCATTCCGCAATATGAGGTGGGGCATTTGCAGAAGGTGGCTGAGGTTGATCAGGCTTTGGCGCATTTGTCTGGTTTGTATTTGCGTAGCAATTGGCGTGATGGTGTTGCCTTGGGTGATTGTGTAGAGAGTGCTCAGGCTCTGGCGTTACAAGTGGTAGCTGATGATGCAGGGGATGATATATATGCCTGAGTTTACTGCTGATGATGTTGAGATATTAACTCAGATAGACGCCTATCAGGGCTTTTATCGGCTCAAACATTACCAACTGCGCCATCGTTTGTTTGCCGGTGGCTGGAGCCGACCTATAGAGCGTGAAGTGGTTTGCAGGACACCTGCCGTAGCGGTATTGCTGTATGATGCAGTGGCCGACGCGGTGGTATTAATCGAACAATTTCGGGTGGGTGCCATGCAACATCCTGATGGTCCATGGCAACTGGAAATGGTGGCTGGCCTGATCGATACAGATGAGGGGCCTGAGCAGGTGGCGGTACGTGAATGTCAGGAAGAGGCTGGGGTTGCTATAACCCCTGAGCAATTGCATAAAGTATGTGAATATCTGGTTAGCCCCGGTGGCAGTAATGAATCCTTAACAATTTATTGTGCTCCGGTTGATGCTAGCCGTGCAGGTGGTTTGCATGGCTTATCTGATGAAGGTGAAGATATTCGCGTGTTGAGTGTCTCGCGTGCAGAGGCCTGGCAATGGTTGCAAGCGGGCAAGATTACTAATGCGGCGACCATTATTGCTCTGCAGTGGCTGCAGATCCATTATCCACAATGGCAGACAGGCACATGACTTTTAACAAGCGCCGCTATATCCCCAACTTGACTCGGCAGATGGCTGTGGCCGAAGCCAACTATCATCGTTTACAGCGCCTGTTGGGCGAATTGACGCAACTAACTGCTTGGCAGATCACTTTGCAGCCTATGTACGGTGCACCTGCTACCCAATTACGTATACAAATCATTGAGCGTTTTAGTTATACCACCACCCTTGAAGTACAACTTGGGGGTGAAATGAACTGGTGGCATAAGCCCCTGCATGTGCGACTTTATCAAGATATGCGTATGGCTGAGGTGGTCAAGAGTGCCGACTATCGCCAGTACCGTGGCAGTTATGGCTACCCCAATAATCAGGGTTTGGTAGCGGATGAGAAAGCCCAGTTAAATGGTTATCTGGCGCTATTGTTACAACAGGCGTTACAGCATGGTACGCAGGTGCAACGTCAGGTTAAAGAGACGGCATGACCAAGCGCATTATTCAACTCACCGATCTGCACTTGCAGGCCACGGCTGATACCCTTTACAAGGGCATATTGCCTGATGCTAGATTGCGCCAGTGTTTAGCGTGGCTAAACCAGCAGGACTATGACCTGCTATTGCTAACTGGTGATCTCTGCCATGCCGGCAGTCTTGAAGGCTACCACAGGTTGCAGCACTATTTGTCGGCACTGCATAAACCCTGGTTATGGTTGCCCGGTAATCATGATGCCGTGGATAATATGCTGAGTGTTTGCGAACAGTCCGTTGACTCTGTGCGCAGTATCGAACTGGCAGGTTGGCAAGTGATCTTGTTAAATACCACAGACCAGCCAGATGGGCGGGGTGGGGGCGGTATTAGTCAAGCTCACTTGGGGGCATTGGCAGAGTATTTACAAGGCCGAGCGACAGTACCTACTCTAATTGTTATGCACCACAACCCTGTTGCCGTTGCTTCCCTTTGGCAGGACAAAATCATGCTGGCAAATGCTGACCAGTTTACCCGTTTGCTGGCTGCCCATAAGCAAGTGCAGGCAGTGGTATTTGGGCATATCCATCAGGTGTTGGATCGCTATCAAGATGGCATACGCTATCTGGGTTCGCCAGCAACATCAATACAATTTGCTGTGCAACAAGAGCAGTTTACTTTGCAACCGGAACTAGGGCCCGGGCTGCGCATTATCGACTTGTCAGCAGATGGGGATTGGCACACCAGAGTTGTCTATCTTGACCAACAGGACAGTCATTATGGTTAGCAACTATGGTTAAGCATATTGTTTATCTACATGGCTTTAACAGCTCGCCCTTGTCGACCAAAGCACAGCAGTTCGTAGCGGCTATGGCTCAGGACTACCCTCAGGTGCAGGTTTATGTGCCCCATTTATCCACCTGGCCTGCACAGGCTATGCAAGAAGTCGTCTCTATGGTACAGGAACTGGATGGAGATGTTGCCTTTGTAGGCAGTTCTTTGGGCGGCTTTTATGCCACCTGGTTAGCCCATAAATTTGCCACTAAAGCTGTGTTGATAAACCCTGCCGTTAGGCCTGACCTGTTGTTGCAGGATATGTTGGGGCCGCAATCCAGCTATCATACTGATGATGGTGAATATGATCTGACAGTCACTCACCTTGACCAGTTGGCAAACCTGCTTGTTGACCCCTTAACTGATGCAGATAAGTTGCTGGTACTGTTGCAAACGGCTGATGAAACTCTGGATTATCGAGAAGCTGCCAACTGGTATGCAGCCAGCCATTTGGACATTGAACAAGGGGGCAGTCATGCTTATGATAATTTTCCTCAGCGGATTCCCCAAATTATGTTATTTGTCGGTTAGAATAAGCACTTGTTGGCCTAATTAAATAGATAGAACAAAATAATCATGACTGTGCAAGAGAACTATAACGCTGATTCCATAGAAGTATTGAGTGGCTTGGATCCTGTTAAAAAACGTCCGGGTATGTATACGGAAACTGCTCGGCCCAACCATTTGGCTCAGGAGGTTATTGATAACTCCGTGGATGAGGCTTTAGCAGGCCACGCCAGCCAGATAGATGTGGTGCTGCATGCTGATCAATCTGTGAGTGTGAGCGACAATGGTCGTGGTATGCCTGTGGATATGCATGCTGAAGAAGGTGTAAGCGGCGTAGAGCTGATTCTTACCCGCTTACATGCAGGGGGCAAGTTCTCCAATAAAAACTATCAATTTTCTGGCGGTTTGCATGGTGTTGGCGTCTCCGTCGTGAATGCCCTGTCGACTCATCTGGAGGTGAAAATCCGGCGTGATGGGCAGCTGTATCACATTGGCTTTGCCAATGGTGATAAGGTGAGTGAACTGGCAGTGATTGATACCGTGGGCAAGCGTAATACGGGCACTACAGTGACCTTCCATCCAGACCCCCAATACTTTGATTCAGCCAAGTTCTCGGTGGCTCGCCTAAAGCATGTGTTGCGGGCCAAGGCGGTGTTGTGCAGTGGTTTGATGGTGACTTTTACGGACCACACCGGCGCACAAAAAGAAAAGCATGAATGGTATTATGAGGCGGGTCTGCAGGATTATCTGGCGGCTGCGAATACGGGTTATACCTGCCTGCCAGAGACGCCATTTGTGGGCCATCGCAAGAGTGATATGGAGGCCGTTGATTGGGCCGTACAATGGTTGCCGGAAGGCGGTGAACTGTTGCAGGAAGGCTATGTTAACCTGATCCCTACAGCACAGGGTGGTACTCATGTTAATGGTTTGCGTACTGGACTGCTGGAGGCTTTGCGTGAGTTTTGTGAAATTCGTAATTTGCTGCCCCGTGGTATCAAGCTGACGCCAGAGGATATTTGGGATCGCTGTTGCTTTGTGTTGTCAGTCAAGATGCAGGACCCCCAATTTTCTGGCCAAACCAAGGAGCGTCTGTCATCGCGGCAGATAGTGGGTTATGTGTCTGGTGAAATTAAAGATGCATTTAGTTTGTGGTTAAACAAGCATACTGCAGACGGTGAATTGTTGGCAGAATTGGCTATCAGTCATGCGCAAAAACGTCTGCGAGCAGGTAAAAAGGTGACTCGCAAGAAGGTCACACAAGGCCCAGCACTGCCCGGCAAATTGGCCGATTGTGTGGGTGCTGAGGCCGAGCGTGGCGAGCTGTTTCTGGTGGAGGGTGATTCTGCCGGTGGCTCTGCCAAACAGGCCCGGGACCGTGAGTTTCAGGCTATTATGCCCTTGCGCGGCAAGATTCTTAACACCTGGGAAGTTGATGCTGGGCAAATACTTGCTTCTCAGGAGGTGCATGATATTGCCGTGGCTATTGGCGTAGACCCGGGAGCAGATAATTTGCAGGGTTTGCGTTACGGTAAGATTTGTATTCTGGCTGATGCGGACTCTGATGGTCTGCATATTGCCACCCTGTTATGTGCTTTGTTTGTGCGTCATTTTAAACCCTTAGTGGCTGCTGGCCATGTTTATGTTGCCATGCCTCCTCTGTACCGTATTGATGTTGGTAAAGAGGTTTTCTATGCTTTGGATGAAAGTGAAAAGCAGAGTGTGCTGGAGCATATTCAAGCGGAGAAGAAGCGTGGTAAGGTAAATGTGCAACGCTTTAAAGGTTTGGGTGAAATGAATCCATCACAACTGCGTGAAACGACCATGTTGCCAGATACGCGGCGCCTGGTGCAGCTCAATCTGGCTGCCGGTGATGGTACCCACGAGTTACTGGATATGCTGCTTGCCAAGAAACGCTCAGGAGATCGCAAGAGCTGGCTGCAGGCCAAGGGTAATCTGGCTGAAGTAGGCTAGGATTTTTATCTTGTTGCAGAACCAAATCCCGACTTGTGCAAAGATTCCATATAACATAACGCCTTTACACCTCTTTACCAAATCTATACGGAGCTTTACCACCCCTAAACCCACCTTTGCATTGCCTTGTTTATAATGGCCTTACCTAGTTCAGAGAGTGCTTCTTTGAACTCAGCAGGTAAGTTTATATAAATTAGGAGATACTATGATGAATAAGTTGGCTAAAGGTGCTTTGCTACTGCTACCCGCTTTGGTTCTGGCTGGTGGCCTGTCTACCAGTGTTATGGCGGATAATCACGGTGGTAAACGAGATCATAAGGGCGCCGGTTGTGAGCGTGGTGACAAGCGTGGCGGTAAGTTTGCTCAGCGTGCCGCAACTGACTCAAGTGTAAAAGCAGAGCGCATGGTGATGATGCTAAGCTATAAACTGGACCTGACAGATGCGCAAGAAACGGCTTTAAAAGATATTGTTGAGCAACAAAAGGTTGACCATAAAGGGCAGCGTGAAGTCATGGCCGTAATGTTAGCTGATTTGGCCAAGTTGGAACCTGGTAGTGATGCTTATAATCAGCAGGTCGATACTATAGCTGCAACCAAGAGCGATAGTTGGGCTAAAGGTATGAAAGCGCGAGGTCAGATGTGGGCTGATATAGGGGATATGTTAAATGCTGAACAAAAGGCCGAATTCGAGCAATTAATGGAAAAGATGAAACATCGTGTGGGTGGTAAAATCAAACAGGTCAAAGGCGCCTGGGCGCTATAGCTAGCAGTAAATTCGCAAACATAAAAAACCGCAACTATATGGCTGCGGTTTTTTATATGTGCTGATTAACGCTAGCGAATATTATTGCCTACACGCACCACTTTTAACGTGTTAGTGCCACCATGGGCTTTGGTGTAGTCGCCTTTGGTTATCAGCACTAGATCACCATCTTCGACGCTGCCGTTGGCTTTGAGTTCATTAATGGCAATCTGGTTAATAGCCGCGTTGTCAATATTCTCGGAATCAAAAGCGTGGGTCATCACACCTCGGTACAGGCATACCCGTCGCTGGGTGGCGGCTACTGGGGTAAAGGCAAAAATAGGGATGCCGGAGCTTAAACGCGACATCAGCAAAGGTGTGGCGCCAGTCAAGGTCATACTGACAATAGCTTTGACCCCCTGTAGGTGGTTGGCAATATACATGGCTCCTAAAGCGACACTCTCATCAATAGCGTCAATAGGCACATCCAAACGGTGTGAGGAGCGCAAGATAGAAGGGTGTTTTTCAGCCCCCAGACATACCCGAGCCATGGCGGCGACGGTTTGTGATGGGTAGTCACCAACTGCTGTTTCAGCAGATAGCATAACAGCATCTGTGCCATCCAGTACGGCATTAGCCACATCGGAAACTTCGGCGCGGGTTGGCATAGGACTTTCGATCATGGATTCCATCATCTGTGTCGCCGTAATGACGATACGATTGAGTTGTCGG
Source organism: Gammaproteobacteria bacterium (assembly GCA_030748435.1). Lineage (GTDB taxonomy): Bacteria > Pseudomonadota > Gammaproteobacteria > Pseudomonadales > Balneatricaceae > Njordibacter. The sequence continues at coordinate 31,628 of JASMLZ010000086.1, forward strand.
GCCCGCTGGATAATATCTTTTTGTACACCTACCAGTGCCGCATCGCCGATTTCTACAGCTAAATCACCCCGGGCAACCATCACTGCCTCACTGGCTTGGATAATAGCATCCAGTGTATTTGGCTCGATAGCTTCTGCGCGTTCGATTTTGGCTACCAGGCTGGCACTGCTATTGGCGGCTTGTAATAAAGCTCTGGCTTCTTGCATATCAGCAGCGCTACGTACGAAGGAGATGGCAATATAGTCAACACCTATTTCGGCTGCACTAAGCAGATCCTGACGGTCTTTGTCAGTCAGGGCTGCCGCAGACAGGCCGCCGCCTTGCAGATTGATGCCCTTGTTGTTGGATAGTGGGCCACCAACCTGCACCCGGGTATAGACTTTATGGTCTTCAATACTGGTCACTTCCAGCACGATACGGCCATCATCCAGCAGCAGGATATCCTTGTTTTTCAGGTCGTTTGCCAATTCAGGGAAGTCCAGACCAACTGCCTGCTCGGTACCAGATTCAGAATCCATGGAGGGGTCCAGAATAAATTCCTGACCTGCTCGCAGGTGTACTTTATTATTAATAAAGCGTGCCACACGAACTTTGGGACCTTGCAAGTCTGCGAGTAAGGCAACATGCCGGCCTTCCTGATGGGCGGCGGCTAGCACGTTAGCTGCACGTTGTTTGTGATCGGCGGCGCTGCCATGGGAAAAGTTGAGCCGCACTACGTCGGCACCGGCTTTGATAATGCCACGTAAATCTTCAATGGAGCTGGTGGCAGGGCCCAAGGTGGCAACGATTTTGGTGCGACGTAATTGCATGGTGGTCTCGGTTGTTGAATAGTAAGGGCTATTTTACCTAAGTTAAGCAGCAATCGCCCGTTTATTTGCCTGCATTAGAGCCAGGGTAGTGTCCAGCATACGGTTAGAGAAGCCCCATTCGTTGTCATACCAAGCCATCACTTTGACCAGACGACCATCTACCTTGGTGTGGTTGCTGTCGAAACAGGATGAGTAGCTGCTGTGATTAAAATCTATGGATACCAATGGATCTGAAACATAGTTCAAAACTTGTGCCAGAACTGGGTTATCGCTAATGGCCTGGCTAATGCAGTGGTTTACTTCTTCTGCGCTGGTGTCACGACCAGCAACAAAAGTGAGATCGACCAGAGATACATTAATAGTGGGAACACGTACGGCCATGCCATCCAGCTTACCGGCCAGTTCTGGCAGTACTAAACCGACAGCGGCCGCGGCACCTGTTTTGGTGGGGATCATGGACATGGTGGCCGAGCGGGCCCGGTACAGGTCAGTATGGTAGACATCCGACAGATTCTGGTCATTGGTATAGGCATGGATGGTTGTCATCTGGCCTTGCTCAATACCAATTTTGTCGTTTAGTGCCTTGGCAATGGGCGCCAAACAGTTGGTGGTGCAAGAGGCATTGGAGATAATCGTTTCTTTGCCAGTCAGGCGGTCATGGTTGACCCCAAAGACGATAGTGGCATCCATATCTTTGCCGGGTGCTGAAATGACCACTTTTTTGGCGCCAGCATTAATATGGCCCTGCGCTTGATCGCGCTGAGTAAACAGGCCGGTACATTCAAACACGACATCTATGTCTAAATCGCTCCATGGCAGTTCAGCAGGGTTGCGTATCTGGCTGAGGGAAATGTTATCGCCATTGATACTCAGTGAGTTGTCGTTGTGCGTGACCTCAGCGTTAAAGTGGCCGTGTACTGTGTCGTACTTGAGTAAGTGAGCGTTGGTGCGAGCGTCTCCAAGGTCGTTAATGGCGACAACTTGCAAGTTGTCACGGTGGCTACCTTCGTAGAGTGCGCGTAATACATTTCGGCCGATACGACCAAAACCGTTTATGGCTATACGTACAGTCATGATTTATCACCTATATGTTACAAGATGTTATAATAATTACGTAATATTACTAAATAAATGCCATTTAAACAATCAATAACCCATTTATAAAGCATAAATGTTTTAATAATTACGAATATTGTGTAAAATTGCTGGCAATTAAGGTTAGGAAAGAATGATCATGCATAAGGTGGTTGTACAAGTAACAGAGGCTATTGTTGAACGCAGTCGTACACAGCGGCAGGCATATCTGCAGCGCATGTCTGAGGCAGCCAGTAGTAAGATCGCACGTGGGCAGTTGTCTTGTGGTAATTTGGCCCATGGCTTTGCCGCTTGCTCGCAGCAGGACAAAGACCGGCTGGTGATGATGGATCGGGCGGACGTAGCCATTGTTTCATCTTATAACGATATGCTGTCTGCACATCAGCCATATGAGACTTATCCAGAGCTGTTAAAAAATGCTGTGCGGGATATGGGTGGCGTGGCCCAATTTGCCAGTGGCGTGCCGGCTATGTGTGATGGTGTGACTCAAGGCCAGCCGGGTATGGAATTAAGTTTATTTAGTCGCGATGTGATTGCCATGTCTACCGCCATAGGCCTGTCACATAATATGTTTGATGCCAGCCTGTGTTTGGGTGTGTGTGACAAGATCGTCCCCGGCTTGTTGATAGGTAGCCTAAGCTTTGGTCATCTGCCCACGGTTTTTGTACCTGCTGGGCCTATGCCATCAGGCTTGCCCAATAAAGAGAAAGCGCGCATTCGCCAGTTGTATGCTGAAGGTAAGGTTGGGCGTGATGAATTGTTGGCGTGTGAGTCGGCTTCCTATCATAGTGCTGGTACCTGTACTTTTTATGGTACTGCCAATAGTAATCAACTGCTGGTAGAAGTGATGGGATTGCATCTGCCCGGCAGTTCGTTTGTACCGCCTGATACACGCTTGCGTGATGCGCTGACAGTAGAGGCTGCGCGTCAAGTGATTCGCAATACGCATACTGTCAACAGAATCACTCTGGCCGAGGTAGTGTCAGAAAAAACCATAGTTAATGCTATTGTTGCCTTGTTAGCGACAGGTGGTTCTACCAACCATACCATGCACCTTGTTGCCATTGCCCGGGCAGCTGGCATTATTATTAATTGGGATGACTTTGCTGTACTGTCTGCCGCGGTGCCTAGTCTGACGCGCATATATCCCAATGGTTACGCTGATATCAATGTCTTTCATGCTGCTGGCGGGGTGCCTTTTTTGGTACAAACCTTATTGGATGCAGGTTATTTGCATGAAGATGTAATGACTATTATGGGTAAGGGCCTGCGTCACTATTGTCAGGAACCTAAACTGGTTGATGGTGAATTGCAGTGGCACAAGGCACCTGAAGTGTCTGCTGATCAGGATGTATTGCGTAGTGCCATCGAGCCTTTCCACCCTACAGGCGGCTTGGTTTGTGTGACAGGCAATGTCGGCCGTGGTGTGGTTAAAGTATCTGCGGTAAAAGAAGAGCACTGGGTGGTAGAGGCGCCAGCCGTGGTATTTGATGATCAGGAACAGATTAGCAAAGCCTTTGCTGCGGGCGAATTAAATAAGGATTTTATTGCTGTAGTACGTTACCAGGGGCCGCAGGCTTGCGGTATGCCAGAACTGCATAAATTAACGCCTTATTTGGGCTCTTTGCAAGATCAGGGCTATAAGGTGGCTTTGGTTACTGATGGGCGTATGTCGGGTGCTTCTGGCAAGGTGCCTGCGGCTATTCATCTGTACCCGGAAGCCATGGCTGGTGGTGTGATAGGCAAAATAAAAACAGGCGATATGTTACGTTTGGATTGTCGTAGCAGTGAACTACAGTTGTTGGTAGCAGAAGAGGAGCTTAACCATCGCCAGGTTGCACCGCCAAACCACGCGCAGCATCAATTTGGCATGGGGCGGGAATTATTTGGTAATTTGCGTAATAATGTAAGCCATGCTGAACTGGGTGCCAGTATTGCCATGTAATAGAAAGCCTTGCCCGCACTGGAATTTTGTTCTGTTTTAAACTTGTCATGGGACAAAATAACCATAGGGCAAAGGTCTCTTATAGAAGATATAAAAAAGACTGGATATATGAATCACTTTGAACTTGTTGCTGATATCGGTGCTACCAATGCACGCTTTGCCTTGCTTGCTGATGGACAGATGGAGTTAATGCACCTGCATGTACTGCCGGCAGCAGACTATGATAGTTTAACGCACGCTCTAAAGGCTTATCTGGTCAAGGTGGGTAAACCCAGTCTCAAGGCGGCCAGTATTGCCATTGCCGGGCCGGTACACAAACCGGTATTTACCTTGGCCAACAATCATTGGCAAGTGCATAAGGCCGAGGTTGAACAACAGCTTGCATGCCAAACTTTATGGTTAAATGACTTTGCTGCCCAGGCTTGGGGAGTGACTGCTTTAGATGTTGACCAACAGGTGATTGTAAAGCCAGGCAAAGCCAAACTGGAAGGAAACAGATTGGTTATTGGGCCCGGGTCTGGTTTGGGTGTGGCTGGTTTGGTATTTAGAAATAATGCTTGGGTGCCCGTAATTGGTGAAGGTGGGCATGTTAGTTTTGCCCCTGGTAATGCCCGGGAAATAGCCGTATTAGGGCATTTGCTGGCCGACTATGAGCATGTGTCTATTGAACGGGTAGCATGTGGTTCTGGCATACCTTTACTATATGGTGCCTTGGCGCACTTGGATGGTGAACCTGTGAGGTATACAGATGCCGCTGCCATTAGTGGTGCCTCAGCAAATGATCCTTTGGCCAGAGAAACGATGGATCTATTTTTTGCTATTCTGGGGCAGGCTGTAGCGAGTGCAGCCTTGCAGATGGGTGCTATTGGTGGCGTTTATCTGGTGGGAGGTATTCTGCCCAAGCTTTTGTCTGGCATGGAACAGAGTGAATTTGTCAGTCGCTTTTGTCGACGTGGGCGCTTTCGTAGCTATATGGAAGAAATGCCTATTATTTTAAGTACTGATAAAGATCTGGGTCTCAAAGGCGCGGCCTTGGCTCTGGTTCATCATTAACTAGTGGAAAGTGATATGCTTAAATTATCTCAATCAAGTTATTGGCAAGAGTTACAGGCATTAGCCCTAACGCATGGGGAGACCCATTTGCGAGATTTATTTGCTGAAGATGCCGGGCGTTTTCAGAACTACTCTTTGCGAGTGCAGAATATCCTCTTTGATTACTCCAAAAATTGCCTCACTGATGAGGTGATGGAAGCCTTATTTGGTTTGGCTGGGGATATGGATCTGCAAGGCGCTATAGAGCGGATGTATCGCGGTGCCAAAATCAATACTACTGAAGGTCGGGCTGTGCTGCATACGGCTTTGCGCAATCGTAGTAATGCCCCGGTATTTGTTGATGAAATCAACGTCATGGAACAGATCAACCAGGAATTGGCCAATATGCGCCAGTTTGTCGACAAGGTGCGTTCTGGGGAATGGTTGGGTTATTCCGGCAAGCGTATTACTGATGTGGTTAATATTGGCATTGGTGGTTCCAATCTGGGGCCCAAAATGGTGACTCAGGCCTTGTCTGCTTATGCTGATAACAATATTCGGGTGCACTTTATTTCCAATGTAGATGGGGTGGAAGTGGCTGAGGTATTGCGCCCACTTAACCCGGAGCAGGTGCTGTTTGTAGTAGCCAGTAAGACCTTTACTACTAGCGAAACCATGACTAACGCACAAACCGCGCGTAACTGGCTAATGGCATCGGCTTTTGATGAGCGGGCGGTGAAGAACCACTTTGTGGCAGTGTCTACCAATGTTGAGGCCGTGGCCGAGTTTGGCATTGATACGGAACATATGTTTACCATGTGGGACTGGGTGGGTGGTCGTTATTCCATCTGGTCAGCCATTGGTTTGCCTATTGCCTTGTACTTGGGCTTTGATCAGTTTGAAGATTTGCTTACCGGTGCTCATGATATGGACCGCCATTTCCGGGATCAGCCCATGGCTAGTAATGCCCCGGTTATTCTGGCTCTGGTGGGTATCTGGAACAGTTTGCTACACGGTGCTCAATGTCAGGTTATCCTGCCTTATGACCAGCCCTTAAAAAGCTTTACCGCCTATATTCAGCAGGCGGATATGGAAAGTAATGGTAAACATGTTGATCAGACTGGTAACCGGGTTAGTTATCCAACTGCACCTGTGGTTTGGGGGCAGTTGGGCATTGATGGTCAGCACGCTTTTTATCAGTTGTTGCATCAAGGCAATGTTATCGTGCCGGCTGATTTTATTGGTTCGGTTGAGAGTTCCACACCAGTGCGTGGTCACCATGAAAATCTGATGGCCAATTTCTTTGCTCAGACTGAAGCCTTAATGAATGGTATTGGTGCCGGTCAGGTGCGTGAGCAATTGCAGGCTCAGGGCTTGGATGATAAACAAATTGAGGACCTTTTGCCCCATAAGGTGCATGAAGGTAATCGTCCCAGTAACACTCTGCTCTTGGATCGTGTAGATCCGCGGACGCTGGGTGCGTTGATTGCCTTGTATGAGCATAAAATCTTTAGTCAGGGGGTGATCTGGGATATTTGTTCTTTTGATCAATGGGGGGTTGAGCTGGGTAAAACGCTGGCCCAAGGTATTCTGGCAGAAATTAATGGTCACAGTACCAATGCCCATGACAGTTCAACCAATGGCCTGATCGATTACTTTAAGAGCCAGCGTAGTTAGTTGGCGTTGCTTAAAGTTTGATATAGCGGCGCTCAGGCCGCCCAACACTGCCGTAGTTAACTTCGGCTTTGACTTCTTCGGTGCTGGTTAGATATTCCAGATAACGTCTAGCGGTGGTGCGGCTGGCACCAATAATTTCCCCCATTTCTTCGGCACTAAACAGCTCTTTGGGGTTGGCGGCAAAAGCCTCACGAACTTTGTTCAAAGTCAGAGTGTCGACGCCTTTAGGAGGCCGTGCTTGTGTGTCAGCAAGAGCCTGATTGGCCGGTTGTTTAAACAGACTGTCAACGTCAGTTTGG
>JASMLZ010000087.1 GCA_030748435.1 Gammaproteobacteria bacterium
CTTTAATCAAACCGGCTACACGGTCACTTGGCTGAGCGCCTTTGCTCAACCAGTAGTCAACCCGCTCCAGATCGATACGAGAAACTTCTTCTTGACCACGAGCAACAGGGTTGAAGAACCCCACACGCTCGATAAAGCGACTATCACGCGCACGGCGTTGGTCAGCTACGGTTAAATGATAAAATGGACGCTTTTTGGAGCCTCCACGAGCTAAACGAATGATTACCATGCGTTAGATCCCTTTATGTCGTGTGAGTTTTGAAATCACTCACTGTTTATCAGTGCGATGTAACACCATGCTACATCGTGCAAGTGGGGCAGACCCCACGAGGGCGCGTATTATATAAGAAATAAAGGAAAATGAAAAGCGCCCCAGCCCTATAAATCATTATGCAAACGGGTGCACCCTACTGCTTGTCTGTCTCGGTCTATTGCCGATCACCAACCACCCAGAGAGATTACTTTTTCTTACCAAAAGGCAGGCCGCCACCAAGCCCTGGCAAACCCCCCATGCCTGGTGGCATACCGCCGGGCATACCACCGCCCATACCGGGAGGCATATTGCCCTGCATACCGCGCATCATATTTTTCATACCGCCCTTGCCGGACATTTTTTTCATCATTTTCTGCATTTGTTTATGCTGCTTTAACAGGCGGTTAACATCCTGAATCTGAGTACCGGAACCAGCGGCAATGCGACGCTTGCGAGAGCCATTAATGGTATCTGGAAAATAACGCTCTTTGGGGGTCATGGAATTAATCACGGCCTCCATTTGCACAAAGTTTTTTTCCGCCCCAGCCGCTTGCGCCGCCTGAGCCATACCACCCATGCCCGGCAACTTGTCCAACAGGCCAGCCATGCCGCCCATATTCTGCATTTGCTGCAGTTGATCGCGAAAGTCCTCCAGATCAAAGCCCTTGCCCTTTTTGAGCTTCCTGGCCAACTTTTCGGCCTTGTCTTTGTCAACTTTTTGCTCTACTTCTTCGATCAGTGATAAAACATCACCCATACCCAAAATACGTGATGCTATTCGATCAGGATGGAATGGCTCCAAAGCCTCCACCTTTTCACCCACACCCAGGAATTTGATCGGTTTGCCGGTAATATGGCGCACCGACAAGGCAGCACCACCACGAGCATCACCATCGGTCTTGCTCAACACCACACCCGTCAAAGGCAAAGCCTCATTAAAGGCCTTCGCAGTATTGGCTGCATCCTGACCGGTCATGGCATCTACCACAAACAGTGTTTCCACCGGCTGGGCCACCGCATGCAAGGCTTTAACTTCATCCATCATGGCATCATCAACATGCAGACGCCCGGCCGTATCAACAATCACCACATCATGGTGCTGTTGTTTGGCATGCTGGATAGCCGCCTCAGCAATGCTCACTGGCGTTTGCATAACTGTAGAAGGGAAGAAGTTGGCATCCACTTCAGTCGCCAACGTTTGCAGTTGCTTAATAGCCGCTGGACGGTATACGTCCACACTGACCAATAACACCGACTTCTTGTGCCGTTCTTGCAGATATTTGGCCAGTTTAGCTGTCGATGTGGTTTTACCAGCCCCCTGTAGACCCGCCATCAAAATAACCGCAGGCGGCTGTATAGCCAGATTTAAATCTTCATTGGCGCTGCCCATGACGGCTTCCAGCTCTTGCTGGACGATTTTTACAAACACCTGGCCGGGACTTAAGCTTTTGCTTACCTCGGTGCCAACAGCGCGCTCTTTTACCTGTTCAATAAAGGCTTTTACCACCGGCAAAGCAACATCTGCTTCCAACAGCGCCATGCGCACTTCACGCAAGGTGCCCTTAATATTGTCTTCTGTTAGCCGGGCCTGCCCACGGATATTTTTGAGGGTTTTGCCAAGGCGTTCGGTTAAATTTTCAAACATGAATATCTCGTTTGCATCGGGGTAACTGGTTGGTGTGCTAGTATAACCGGAATTGCCGCTGATGGGCAGTTCCCTTGAGGCCCTTAAGCCATTACAATGGGGGCTGACAGTTGGCCACTCCAATCTCGGAATTTTGTATACATGATTTTTACTAGTAGCCTTATCGCCTTATTGGGATACCTTGTTGGTGGTTGGCGCCAGCGCCAACTACTGGCCACCAGCTCTCATCAGCAGCAACCGCGCCCATCAAAAATTGGGGTTATCGCCTGGTTAGCGCACAGTCTGACAGTTTATCTCCATATATTCACCAGCCAGGGCCTACTGCTGGATCTGGGAGCAGCTATTTCCCTGACTGCCTGGTGTGTGGTGGGAGTAGTGCTGTTTAGCAGTTTCCGTAAGCCCGCTGCCAATCTGCTGGTGGTTATCATGCCTATGTCGGCCCTGTGTCTGGCCTTTGGTGTTTTCACCCCACCCACAGCCGCTCCCATGAACTATGCCACAGAATTGCTGCTGCATATTTTGTTTTCTTTTTTAGCTTATGCTCTATTTGCTGTTGCCGCCTTACAGGCAGTGATTTTAGCCTACCAAAACACGATACTAAAAAGCCATCACTCCTCTACCTTAATGCGCAGCCTGCCACCTCTGCAAACCATGGAAAGCCTATTATTTGAAATGCTGGCTACCGGTATTGTTATGCTCACATTGGGTCTGGCTACAGGCTTTATCTATATGGAGGACATGTTCGCTCAACAGGTGGTCCACAAGACCCTGCTTTCAGTAAGTGCATGGGTGATTTTTGCCGCACTACTGGTTGGCCATTATCGCTTTGGCTGGCGGGGCCGTACAGCTATTCGCTGGACCTTGGCTGGCTTTGGCTTGTTGCTGTTGTCATACTTTGGTTCCAAATTGGCAGTTGAATATCTGCTATAGCCTGGCTACAAAATGCGTATATGGATCGGACGCAGAGTGCCCCGTGAACACAGGGAATGCTTTGGGTATTTGTCCGACTGTCGGGTTAAAACCTGACCTACAAAGCAAATTAAAACCTGAACCACAAGCAAATATCCCTTGACACCTGCCTCCCGAAAGCTAAAAATTGGAACCCCTATATAACCAGAGGTGAACCACGCCTTGAGCGAGATTCCCATAGGCTATCTTTGTGCTAGCCTGATTTTTCTGATTTTCCTCTCAGCCTTCTTTTCCAGTTCAGAAACTGGAATGATGTCTCTGAACCGCTACCGCCTGCGCCATCTGGTCAAACAAAAGCACCGGGGGGCTACCCGTGCCGCAAAATTGTTACAGCGGCCAGATAGACTGATTGGCGTTATCCTGATCGGCAATAACTTTGTCAATATTCTGGCCTCAGCCATTGCTACCATGATTGCCTTGCGCCTTATGGGCGATGCAGGTGTAGCCGTTGCTACCGCTATCTTGACTCTGGTGATTCTGATTTTTGCCGAAGTCACCCCCAAAACAGTCGCCGCACTAAGGCCAGAGCGCATTGCCTTTCCTGCGTCTTTTATTCTGCGCCCCCTGTTAGTTGTCTTGTACCCATTTGTGTGGATGGTCAACAGCATATGTAATGGACTACTGCGTATGCTGGGATTTAACACCAGTGTGCAATCCAATGACCACCTAAGTACTGAAGAGTTGCGCACCATTGTTAATGAAGCCGGGGCTTTGATCCCACGTCGCAATCAATCTATGTTGCTGAGTATACTGGATCTGGAAAGTGTTACCGTTGAAGATGTGATGATTCCTCGTAATGAGATTGTCGGCATAGATATCAATGATGAGGTAACCAGTATTCTGGCCACTATCAGTAAAAGCCCACACACCCGCTTACCCATCTACCGCAATGAATTAAACAATATCATTGGCGTTATCCATGTACGCCAGATTTTGCCCTTGCTGCAAATGACTGACCCAAGTAAGGAAGACCTGCTCAGCTTGGCAAGAGACCCCTACTTTATCCCGGAAAGTACAGCGCTTAATACCCAATTGCTTAATTTTCAAAAATCTCGGCAGTGGATGGCGCTGGTAGTGGACGAATATGGCGATATTCAGGGCCTTACCACCTTGGAAGACATACTGGAAGAAATCGTCGGCGATATGGCGGAAGAACAGGATGCAGACAATGAAGATATTCATCCACAGGAAGATGGGTCCTACTTTATTGATGGCACAGCCACTATCCGTGATATCAATAAGACTCTGGACTGGGACTTACCAGTTGCTGGCCCTAAAACCCTCAATGGCCTGATTACCGAAAGTCTGGAGGAAATTCCGCAAAACAATGTCTGTCTGCAGTTAGGTCCTTATCTAATTGAAACCGTGCAGATAAGTGATAACTTTATCAAAACCGCCCGCATGCGCAAACAGGCTATGCGCGAACTAGCGCAAGACTAGCCCCCTAAGTAGATTAGTAAGACATTGGCATAAAAGGCGTGAAGTGCTTATTCAGGCTGATTTATTGGTAGTGTTTACAAAGGGGCTAGCCATCTCACGTTGCGCCACCTTGGCCAACACCCTGCGCCGACCATCATTGTCCAGCCTCATCCAGGCATTAATCTCCTCAACACTGCGATAGCAGCCCTGACAGATATCATGATCATCCACATAACATATATTCACACAAGGCGATTGGACAGGTTTTTCAGTATTCATTAAACGGATTCCTAAGGCTTTTGTTGCAGTGGAAAATCGGCATCATATACATGATTGAGAAACTCTGCCAATACAAAAGCTGTCATGCCCCAGATAGTAAAGCCGTTATATTCAAAAGTGGGCACCTGATAGTAGCCTGGCAGCATCTGTATGCTGCGCATCTGCGGTTTTTGGGTTAGAAAATAATCCACTGGCACGGTAAATACATGGTCCAGTTCATCTGGATTGGCTGCCAGTGACAGTAATGCCTCCTGCGGCACCACCCCAACAATAGGTGTCACCACAAAACCGTGACGCGAGTAGACCTGACCAAGGGCGCCCACCACCTGCACCAGAGCTGGCGCCAAAGCCACTTCTTCGTGGGCCTCTCTTAATGCTGTAACCGCCTCACTCTGATCTTCAACATCACATTTGCCACCCGGAAACGCCACCTGCCCCTGATGGGTAGACAAGTGTATGGAACGCTGGGTCAAAATAATTTCTGGCTCGTCCGCGTCACTAATAGCCAATAGTACCGCCGCCGGCTTAAGCCCGTCTGCAGACAGGCGCCTCTGTGGCAGGCTCGCTAGCTTGTGGCGCAAAAATTTATACATGCAAATGTTTATCCCACTTTTTATGTTAATTGCTATATATAGGTATAGAAGTTTATTCTACAATAACAGCGATCATTTATCTCACTCAGGTATTCTCATGAAATATTGCAGCCAGTGCCGCGCTGATATTGTTGTCGCCATTCCCCCAGGCGATAATCGAGAGCGTTATACATGCTCGGCCTGTGACTTTATCTTCTACGAAAACCCACGCATTATCGCTGGCAGTATTCCGGTCTTTGGAGACCAAATTCTACTCTGCAAAAGGTCTATTGAACCACGTTCCGGCTATTGGACCTTGCCAGCTGGCTTTATGGAAAATGGCGAAACCACACAACAAGGTGCCTGGCGAGAAACCTTGGAAGAATCTTTGGCCAAGGTAGAGATTGGTAATTTATTCAGCGTCTGTAACGTACCACGCATTAATCAGGTGCACATGTTCTATTTGGCACAGATGACCAGTCATGTTTTCGGCCCCACTACAGAGAGTAGTGAAGTCGCCCTATTTGCCGAGCAGGACATTCCTTGGAATAACATCGCTTTTGCCACCGTGAAACAAACCCTTAAACATTTTCTCACCGATCGCAAACACAACCAATTTCAGTTGCACCATCTGGAATTCTAAGCACTATCGGTAATATAACTACCCCTACCAGTTCAAGCAGATCTGACAAATTTTGAAACCCATTATTGCGAGTGCAGTGAAGCCATGTCTTGCCAAGCAAAACAATACTTAAAGATTGCCGCGTCGCTGTACTCCTTGCAATAACCTATCTTATAGAAATTCCCTGATGCTTTGAGAACTATGCGGTCTGGTTACTTATTATCCTGCAACCATCGGCTACAAGCCCCTGTATCCATGGGCTTGGCTATAAAGAAACCCTGCAACAGGTCACATCCCAAAGCTGCCAGCAAAGTGACCTGCTGACGGTTTTCAATGCCCTCTGCTACCACCATCAGGCCCAGACTGCTACCCAGATTAATGGTAGACTGAACGATAGCCTGATGGCTGTGATTGGATTCGATATTAACAACAAAGGAACGGTCGATCTTAACCTGCTTTAATGGCAGCTCATCCAACAGAGTCATGGAAGAGTAGCCCGTACCAAAGTCATCAAGACTGACACAAACACCCAACTCGCTGAGCTCCGCAAGTATCTTCAGGGCCTGTGTTCGATTGCGCACTATGGCACTTTCTGTGATCTCGAGGGTCAGACAACTGGCCGGCAAATTATTAGCGTGCAACTGTTCTACAATAAAACCAGACAGAGTATTCTCATCCAGATCCCGGCTGGAAATATTCACCTGCAAAGTAATTTTATGCCCCGCGGCGTGCCATTCGCCCAACTGACGTAAGCCGGTTTGCAAAACCCAGCGGGTAATATCACGAATCAAATAGGATTGCTCAGCCAGCGGTATAAACAAGTCCGGCGGCAATAATGTCTGGTCTGGCTGAGGCCATCGGATCAAAGCCTCCACACCGAAAATCTGCTGATTATCACTATGCATAAGAGGCTGATAGAAGAGTTCAAATTCTTGTTGGGCAATAGCGGCAGGCAGTCTGGCAGCCAAGGCCAGATTTTTCTTGGTCATGGCGGCCATGCCAGTATCATAGGTTACCAGCAGCAACTTCTGCCTTTTAGCCATATACATGGCAATGTCTGCGCGCTGTAACAAGATAGCAGTACTATCACCATGAGTAGGAAAATAAACTACACCGGGACAGGCAGAAATAGAAATCATATGGCCATCTATATCAAATGGCTCGCGCAAATAATTACGGATATTGACACTTAGACTGTTGATTCTAACAGGGTCTGCATCTGGCACTACCAAAGCAAATTCATCACCACCCATACGTGCAAGAAATATATCCGGCGCCAACCTATCTTGCAAACGACTGGCCAACTGAGCTAATAAAAGGTCACCAACAAAATGGCCCAAGGTATCATTGATAGATTTAAATTCATCAAGATCCAGCAACATCACAGCAAACGATAACTGGCTAGTCTTAGCATCATCTACTTGACGATCCAAATGCTGTAACAGATATTTGCGGTTGGGTAATCCAGTCAGGTCATCATGCAGGGCGTTGTATTGCTCCTGACTCGCTACCTGATGGCTTTGTTCAAGAGTAACACGGCTCAGATAAATCACTAGCACAACAAATATACTGCCACCAAATAAAATACTGGCCATGATGAGGTTGATTACAGTGGCATTGGGCACACTCAGAAGCACGGCTATATAGACCATATAGCCAACAATAAAGAAGCAAATAAGAGCCAACAGCACCTGCCACCCTCTATGCGATTCCGTTGTGGATATCTTCAGAGTCGGACGGGCAGCATAGAGCAAAAATATCACTCCGATAATGGTTAGTCCTAATGCCATATACTTGATCATGCAAGCCTTCCCAGTGACCGGGATGCAAAACTACAAAACATCACCATCTCAGTTATCAAAAGTTCCAAGCAGTATATTGTGCAAAATATCATAGCAATAAGCCCAAACATATGTCTAGAAACCAGCCTATTAGCCCTTTGCACCCCCAAAAGAGAAA
>JASMLZ010000088.1 GCA_030748435.1 Gammaproteobacteria bacterium
ATAGATAGTGCTATGCGCCTACGCTATAAAGTATTTAAGCAACGCCTAGGCTGGGAGGTAACCACCCAAGGAGATCAGGAACGGGACCAGTTTGATAGCCTGCCGGATACCCTATATATATTGCATATTGGCACTCATGGTGAGGTTGATGGCTGTATAAGATTACTCCCTACTATGGGACCGAATATGCTACGTGATGTTTTTCCAATTTTGCTGGAAGATAAAAAAGCTCCCTGTTCTCCTAACATTTGGGAGTGCTCTCGTTTTGCCGTTGCCCAAGATAACTTAAGCCAACCTGGGCTTATTACAGCCAGACTGCTAGATGCTATGTATGAATTGGGTACACTTTATGGTTTCAATAGTATTGTTGCTGTGACAGATCTGCTAGTAGAGAAACTGCTAAGAAAATACGGTACATCAGCCAAGCGTATAGGTAACATTCACCAGATAGGCGTCACAAAAGCTGTGGCCGCCTATTATCAAACCAATCTAAAAACACTGGCGCAATTGCGCACCTATTCAGGATTCTCCAGCAGCCAGATTTATGTAGCACCCTGGATAAGAGAGGCTGCATGAGTAATCTGCCTATACAAGCGCATTTGGAAGGGCTTGAGGCAGCTATTGCTTATTTACAGCAGGTGGCCAGCCAACAACAAC
The DNA here is from genome assembly GCA_030748435.1 of Gammaproteobacteria bacterium. Classification (GTDB taxonomy): domain Bacteria; phylum Pseudomonadota; class Gammaproteobacteria; order Pseudomonadales; family Balneatricaceae; genus Njordibacter. Next base: position 658 of record JASMLZ010000088.1, read on the forward strand.
TGTTAATAACAGCTGAAATGTTGGCTATGACCCATGAGGTTGCGCAACTGGAACGCACCCAAGAAACAGGGCGGCCTCATTAAGGAGGTAGTGGGGGCTGGGTAAAAGTTACTAATAAGTCTATTTATCCAGCCTCCAAAAATGACCGTTAGTGCTGCTATATGCGACTCATCAGTGCATTACAGACTACTCTGGGAAGGGTCTCACCAATAACATCAATCGCTTAGTCATTGCCTTCTCGCTACGCCTCTGGCAATGATGAATTTTGCAACGCTTCCCTAGCTGTTATTTTACGACTGTTATGTTTGTGTAAAATAGAGATAAATCTCTTGTTCAGACAAGGGTTTGGCATAGTAAAAACCCTGTATAACCGAACAACCACTACGTAGTAAAAATTCCAGTTGGGCCTGAGTTTCAACACCTTCGGCAATCACATCAATTTGCATCTTGCGAGCCAAATCAATAAGTAATCCAATCACCAGTTCAGATTTTTTCTGGCCTATTTTTTGGACAAAATATTTATCTATTTTTATCACGTCTACGTCGCATTCCAACATCCTCTGCAACGACGAATACTCGGTACCAAGATCATCCAGAGTAATCGTGATTCCTGTCTTGCGCAACTGCGCCAGATTATCGATAAATGTGGAAAAGTCGCTGATTTTGTGACGCTCGGTGATTTCTACCTCAATACAATCACCTGGCACTTGCATATGTTCCATGGTCGCGCAGATTATTTGTGCAAACCCTTTTTGGTTCAGATCTTTGGCACTAAGATTCCATGATAAACGCCCAAACTCAACACCTTGATCACGCCATCTGACCACCTGACTACACACATTGTTTAGCAGCCATATGCCTATCTGATGCCCGAGACCGCTGCGCTCAATTATGTCCATAAATTCCTGTGGATCCATTAGACCTTGTTGGGGATGTCTTGGGCGCAACAAAGCCTCCACTCCAACAACCCGTTGAGCATGGTAATCATAGCGGGGTTGAAAATAGAGCATCAATTCCTCATTTTGTAAAAGGTTTACCACCTGCCGTTCCAGTTTTCTCTGTTTGCTTGCAGCATCCTGCAGGCTATCGTTAAACACTTGGTACTGCAGACCTCCCTGTTTCTTCACCTGATAAAGAGCAAGATCAGCCTGTTGTAACATCTGGTTAGCACTAACAGCGTTTGCAGAGCAGCTAGTAATACCGATACTTGCCCCCGCCTGAACCATATGGGAGTCTAAGACCAGTGGGTTGTTTAGCTGTAATAATATCCGTTCAGCAATCCCAAGCACTGCCGAAAAGGATTCGATATTACTCATAACGATGGCAAATTCATCACCACCCAGGCGAGCTACCACATCCTCATCGCGGGTGGTTTGTATAAGCAGCTGAGCAATATGGCCAAGCAGCTTGTCACCCATTTCATGGCCAAATGAATCATTAACCTGTTTAAACCTATCCAAGTCAATAAGCATAAGCGCCGCATTCACATGGTGATCTTGCACCTGCTGAATGGTCGAATTTAACGCTGCCTGAAAACCGCGTCTATTCAGCAAGCCGGTCAATTCATCATGCTCAGCCAAATGTCTGACTTGCAGTTCTGCTTTTTGTCGCTGAGCCACTTCCAAAGTTAGCTCTCTGGTACGCTCTTGCACCCTGTTTTCAAGTTGGCTATGTACATTTTTCAGCTTGGCTTCACTTTCGGTGCGCCTTTCTACTTCCTGTTCCAACTTACCAAGATGGCCTATAACCTCATCTGCCATCTGATCAAAAGCCACAGCGATGGTATCAATTTCATCACCTTTGGTCGCGTTAAAACGAAATTGGTGATAACCACTTTGAAATTTGGCAAACCCATTAACCAAAGTGACAATACGGTTACTCAAATAAGAGGCAACCCAAAAGGCGATAATGACGACTAGCACAATCATAATGATGGTTGAATAACCCAGCGCCTTTGCTGTTTGCAAGAGATTCTTACTAATGGCTTTATTGCCGGATTCAGCTTTGCTGGTAACACTCTTGCCATTAACTGTGATGATGTCTTTAAGACGCTCTTCAGAGGCCTTGGCAGGCTGATAAAATTCATCAATATTAGTACCAATAGTGACAACACCAAAGCCCCGTGGGCTAACACTATATTGCCCGGAAAAATAGGGTATGGAAGCCGCTGTAACCAGCTTCCATAACCCACTCCAATAAATAATAAATGAGCCAGAGCCACCTTTTCTGGTCAGATCGTACCAACCCTTGCACTGGGGCGCAAAATCCAAAAACCGACAATCCAAACCCCGTAAGCCCGTATTCTGCAGTTGTTTGGCTGGTTGCTTAGCCAGACTTTGATCTTTAAACGGCGGCGCCTGACGGGCATAAGCAGCAAATGACATGCCACTTTGTTGCCAATGGTCATATACTTCCTGCTCCAGCCATGGCATCTGAGGTTGACCAGTTTCAGCGTCATAACCCGTGATAAAATAATGCCGAGGATGAGCAATATTGCGTCCTACATGATCCCAGATAAAGGCATAATTGCCTTCTGATGGATCTGGATGGGGAGTATAACGCTGATCAGTGGGCATGATAGTATCGGTAATATTCATAATATGGTCATGATTTAATGCCAAGGTAACGTAACCGGCAATAGCACCATCCACTGCCACCGGTGTAGCCCATCGAACAATGCCTTTAAAACGTTTCCCTACCGGGTTTTCCTTGCCGGCATAGGCACTGTCCTGGGGGCTGAATGTATGGCCATGCTGCTCTGCAGAGGCAGGCGTATATTTACCAATAAAGTGGGTTGGAATATATTCGCCAATCACCTCTGATACATAAATTTCACCAATCTGAAGGGTCTGCAGATGAGTATAGTAAGTCTCAGCTCGCAAAAAAGTATTGTGGGGATCACTAATATTTTTCAGTTCTGCTGACAATAGAGGGGAATTCGATATCTTCACCTGCTCCTGACCATCAAGGGCAACAAAAGTCATTTCATGATACAGGGGCAGGTGTTGAAAATGGTTAGTCACTTCCGGAGGCCGTGAGTTAAAAGCGCGACTGTTGTCCGTCAAGATATCTTCAACCAGCAAGGTTTGTGCATCATGTTCAGGCACTCCCACCTGCTGCCACTGCTGCTCGTTCTGATCAAATCGCCAAGCGTATTTGAGTGGTGCAATGATATTTCTATGTTGCAAGAACTGCTGATAGCTTTGTGGACTTGGAGCAAGAGTAGCTGCCAATAATATGTCTTCATCTCTGGCGTACAACAGATGGGCAATCTGTTTGGCAGTATCGGTAGTAAGACGCTCAATCTCATTTCTGGCACGATCTTCCAGCGAAGCCATGCTATCCTCGACAGCCTCAGAGCCTACCTGCTGCAAAGATTGTTGTGATACCTGAGCAAAGCCATTGAATTGTTGCTGTAATAATTTAGCTAACTGGGAGGACTGCTGCCACGCCAGCCAAGCCAGAAACAGCAAAGGCAACACCTTGATAGCGACAAATAGAATAATCAATTTGCCCCGTAGTCCGGGCCTTAGATTGGATAATTTGAAAATACCATTCGCCATTTTTAAACCAGACTAGTAGGGGCACCTTTTGCTAGTGCATAGCCCCTTGCAACAGAATCAGGTGCAATGCGACAATAATAATCGCCATAACACTTACAACATTACTATATCTTAATATAGTTAGATATTGCAATAATTAAGTTTTGCTATCAGCTTCCACTACTTGTCATTCAGTCTGCACTTTATAAAATATACAGAGATAAGATAATAACTTAGTTCATAATTAAACAATTGCAAAAAAAGTTGGTATATATATGGTAAACAAGCAAAATTAATCCATCTGTGATTACTAATAATAGCCAATAGATTAGAAGTCTCCGCGTCACTACACTCCTCACAATAGCAAATTATGCATAAACTTCTCAGGAAATATGGGACAAATATTTTCGATATACAAGGGACATTATTATATTTTTTTAGCCTTTAGACAAAAGCCAACAGATTGGACTACCAAGTAATCAGCTACCCATGACATAGATATGGTTATTATTTACCATCATCGATATAGCAATAAGCAATAACCAATAACCCACCTCTATCACTGGGCATCAACATGTTCTGGATATATACTCTGCCCACGGACAGATTTAATACCTGACGATCTGACAACGGGTATATGGAGGAAAACACATTGCCGGCAAAAATAGCGGTTGTACATGGCCCAAACCTGAACATGTTAGGTATGCGTGAAGTGGGCATCTATGGCGGCCAAAGCATGCAAGATATTAACGACGAAATCACGGCCAAAGCAAAACAGTTAAATGTCGCGGTAGAGTTCTTTCAATCCAACTGCGAAGGTGAGCTGGTGACATTTATGCAACAGTGTCGTGGCCGGGTAGACGGAGTGGTGTTAAACGCAGGCGCCTATACCCACTATTCGATAGCCTTGCGTGATGCCATTGCTGCCGCCCAAGTTGATGTTGTAGAAGTCCATATCTCGAATATATTCAAACGTGAAGCATTTCGACATGTATCCGTGATTGGTGCCGTTTGCATTGGCCAAATTTGTGGGTTTGGTTCACTGGGCTATATTCTGGGGCTAAAGTCGCTACTAGCTAAATACGCTGAACCCAGAATTTCAGCTGGAGAAACCCCATGAGCAAAACCAAATTTCTTGTTATTTCTGGCACCAATTCCAATCTGGTGGTTGGCCGTGAAGCTTTCGAATGCGATTCCTGGCAGAATATCCATGCTGCCTTAGACGTCACAGCAAGCCATCTGGGGATTGCCGTGGACTGTCACCAATTTAGCCATAAAGATGATATTGTTGACTGCTTACGCCGTGCCCCTGAACAATATGCCGGGGTGGTTATTAATGCCGCTGGGATGACCGACTATGGTGATGCCTTACGTAATGCTATAGGCTCTATGCTATTACCATGTGTAGAAGTCTTTGACAGCGGTGCACATAAACTTGAGGACAGCGGCCATAACTCAGTTATTGCAGCCGTTTGCCTGGGTGTTATCGGTGGCTTTGGCCAACAAAGTTATATCCTCGCTCTGCAAGCACTGGTGCACCTGAGTGAACAATAGCAGTTCACTACCGATACACGATGCAATATAACTTTGTATTTGGCCATTACTCCGGGAAACTTAGAAGGATGCATAAATCCGTCATAGTGGGCGCCGCTCAGCAAGCTCTGGCTAATGCAATGCATAGCTGAAAGATTGCAGCGGTGCCAAACTACTAACCATGACAGATTTTGCAGAGGTTTCTTAACAGGCCTGCGCCAATAGCCCAACCATAGCACCCGATGCCCCTACATGAGGCAGTATAGTGATGACTTTATCGGGCCATTTATTCTGAACCTTATCGATTTGCCGGGGTATATCATTGGTCACGTGATTGCCGGCCGACAAGAAATATGGCAACACCACAACTTCTTCAACACTACGCTTAAAGCAATCATCAAGCGCAGCCCCAATGGACGGCTCGGCAAATTCCAAAAACGCCACCGCCACGTCCTCAACAGCTGTTTGTAGATTGTCTGCCACCTTAGAGGCCAAGGTTACCACCTCTTTATTGGAAGCCGCTCGGCGGCTGCCATGGGCTACTATTAATAGTTGTTTCATTGCTACTACTCTCTTTTATATAAATAATTTATTTGTTATCCAGCCAAGTGTTTTTTATAAAGGCTATCCAGACAACCTTTTAATTCGGTAAAGACGCGCTCCTGATAATCTGTTTGCATCAAACCAGGTGCTGTACCACACATAAACAGACGTTTATTTTCCAGCAAGGCTGAACCTGCCTGAGCCTGCTCCTGACTATTCCAGATACCGTCCTGATAAAACACAGTATATGCATCTGGCCATTGCCAGGCCAACTCAATGCCTGCTGCTAGGCTAAAGTCCCGATGCAGCAAACACACAGAAAATTTTGCATCATCTAATTCCAAAGCCAACAAGGCCAAGCGCCATATAGGCGTTTGTTTTCCCACTATCAAAGTCACACTGGTAGGGCGTTGGTTGGACCTGCTTCTGGACTTTAAGCGCAAACAGGCATAACGCATTAATTCGCTTTCAGCAAAACCAAGAGCGGCACCATAATCTTTGCGCAGGGTCAGTTCTGCAAATACAGGCTCTAGCCAGCGCTCACGACACACAGGCACTGGATAATTGGCTAAAGTCTGTTTCAGCAGATGCTCTACCTTGGTAACAGAAAATAATTCTATGGCGGCAATTAGTTCAGCAACCAGTCCTTGCCAGGAATCTGTTCCTTGTTGCTGTGCATCTAATGGCATGCTGGCCATCAATAGTGGTTTAACCTTACTAAGGGGAACCCCGCGTGCCACCAAAGATAACACCCTCTCAATAGTGGCAACGTCCGCAACCGAATACAAACGGTGGCCTTTGAGGGTTCTCTCGGGTTGCAGTAACCCATACCGTCTCTCCCAAGCTCTGAGGGTAACAGTGTTAACTTGTGTACGTGCGCTTAATTCACGAATAGGAAAGCGGCTATTATTGCTGGGATTGCTATTATTCATAACTCTTTTAAGGTGGTTTTGCTATCACTAAATACTTGTACAGAAAATAATACTGTACAATATAATTCATGTACAGTATTATTTTCTGTACAAGTATTAGCAAGCATAACATGTTGCTGCTTTTTATTTAATCACTCAATAGTAAAGGTGAGGCATCGACTATGAGACAAGCACAGGTCATTGCAACAGATAAAACGGCAAATACGAAATCACAGACAATGGTGCAAATTGGCCTTAGTGCTTGCTTAGCAGGCCAAAAAGTACGTTATAACGGTGGTCATACGCAATCACGTTTATGCCTTAACGTGTTAAGCCAATACTTCTCTTTCCATACTTTTTGCCCCGAGGTTGCCGCCGGCTTTAGTACCCCCAGGCCAGCTATGCGCCTGATAGGTAATCCCACCTCGCCACAACTGGTATTTAGCAATGGAGGCAATGAGGATTTAAGCGCACAGTTAAATCAGGGTGTGGCGACTATCTTGCCCAAACTGGATACTTTGGATGGCTATATTTTGATGAAAAATTCCCCCAGCTGTGGACTGGAAAGAGTAAAAATTTATCAGCAAAACGGCCATCCACATACCATCCGCACTGCTGGCCTGTTCACCCAAGCATTGATAAAGCAATATCCGCTAATGCCTGTCGAAGAGGAAGGGCGGCTGCATGATGACGGCTTATTGGATAATTTCCTATTACGTGTGTATGCCTATAGTAATTTCCGCCGCGAAGTATTACATGCTCCTAGCATACATAAACTTATTACCTTTCATGGCACTTATAAATATGTGCTTATGGCACACAACCAAAAGTTAAGCCGCTATCTGGGACAACTCCTAAACGGCAACAAAAAAATGCCATTGGCAAATCTGGTTAATAACTATTTTAAAGTCTTTATGCAAGCTCTGGCCAAACCTGCTGACCGCAATAACCACACCAATACCCTGCTCCATATCCTCGGCTATATAAAAAAAGCCGTATCTTCACCCGCCCGTCAGCATATTGTTGAAGTGATCTATAAATACCAACAGGGTTTGACGCCACTAACCACCCCACTAGCCCTTTTGACACACTATCTGGATCAATATGGCTCCAGTTATATCAATGCACAAAGATATTTAAACCCTTATCCGGAAAGGCTTAATCCTTTGACCAGACATATATAAGGGCACAACAAAAATTATATTATCAAGCTGAAAAATAGGTAAAACAAATGCAGTTATGGCGCTGGTTTCAACCGATTAGTTTCCAGATAATTTGGCTAGCATGTGTGCTAGGTGGCAATCAGTGGTTATTTATTGCCGCTATTCTTTTGCTTATACATTTTGTGCTGACACCTAGTTTATCAAGTGATTTAAAAACCATACCCCTAGTCATACTGGGCTATGCCATAGATATGCTATTTACTCAGGTTGGATTGTTTGTATTTAATGCATGGCCTTTATGGCTGCTAGTATTGTGGGTGGCTTTTGTCTTGAATTTTGGTCATAGCCTGAGCTTTTTACGCCATCTTAAATTTCTCTGGTTAGTCACCATTGGCGCTGTTGGCGGTAGTTATGCATATTGGATTAGCTGGCAGCTTGGTGCCGTCGCATGGCCCTTTGACCCTTTGTTAACCACCTCGATAATCGCAGCAACCTGGGCCCTTCTATTGCCTCTGTTGGTGAAAGGTGACTTATTTTTCAGGCGCCTAGGCCATGGGTAAATATTATGCTCCTGCAGCCAGATTATATGTCTTTGGTTTAGCTATTCTGCTAAGCGTGGCACCAGCATTTGGTAACCAGAACACGACGAGGGACAAGGATCAACCATCTATACCAAATTATCAATTAGTTGGGCAAGCGGATGTGCACTGGCTGTGGCTGAAACTTTACACAGCACAGCTGCGCACGCCTTCAGGTCGTTATAACCAGCAAACACGGAACTTATCTCTACAGCTCACTTATGCACGCACTTTTAGTCGTGATGAACTTATTAAAGCCACCCTGCAAGAGTGGCAACGTCAAGATATTTATTATCTTGCGCAATGGGCAGTAGAGTTAAGCAATATTTGGCCACATGTAGAAGTTGATGATCGTATATTATTGTTTGTTGATAGCAACGGTTACAGCCACTTCTTTTATAACCAGTCCTTTATAGGCACCGTGGAAGACACTGCATTTGCCCAAGCATTTACTGATATCTGGTTATCAGAAAACACCCAAAAACCTTTATTACGTCAACAACTAACAGGATATAAACCATGAATATATTTTCTATATTTGGTAACTACATTTATCGTTTTGTCATTTTGGTTGTCATGTGCACCCTGCTTTATAGTTGCGGCACCGTTCCCGGGGACTATAAATCCACCACACCCGAATTTGATATGGCGTTGTTTTTTAATGGTAAGTTAAAAGCCTATGGTATGGTTCAAGATCGATCTGGCAAAGTCATCCGGCGTTTTCATGCCGATTTAACGGGTACTTGGCAAGGCGACAAAGGCCGTCTGGAAGAAGACTTCTGGTATGATGACGGGGCAACACAAAAGCGGGTGTGGAACCTGACAAAACACCCAGATAACCACTACAGTGGTACAGCTGATGACGTGGTTGGTGTCGCAACCGGGCACAGTCAGGGCTTCGCTTTTAATTGGCACTATACGTTGACCATTGATGTCAACGACACAGCTTGGGATATCAGTCTGGACGACTGGATGTACCAACTTAATGAATCGCGCATTATTAATCGTACCAGCATGACCAAGTGGGGCTTTAAGGTAGGTGAAATAACATTGATTATAGAGAAGCTCTAGTATGCAGCAAGGGCTAAATATTTTATGGTTCGAGCAGGACTTGCGCTTGGCTGACAATCTAGCGCTTACCGCGGCTATAGCACAGGGCAAGGTTTTAGCCATCTATATCCTTGACCAGCATAATACTGGGGCGCACTCGATGGGGGCAGCGAGCCGTTGGTGGCTGCATCACTCATTACAGGCGTTAGATACTGATTTAGGTGGCAAGCTTAATTTTTATCAAGGAGATCCACACACCATTATTAACCAATTGCGTCAGCGCCTTAGCATAGCCGGTGTGTATTGGAATCGGCGTTACGAACCTTGGCGCATACAGCGTGATAAACATATCAAGCAGCAATTATCGTCGCAAGGCATTACTGCAAAAAGCTATAAGAGCTCATTGCTGCATGAACCCTGGACCATATGTAACAAGGAGGGCAATCCTTATCAGGTATTTACCCCTTATCACCGTCAAGCCAGCCTGCTTGATGACGATATGGCACCTTTACCTGCGCCCAATCTAACCACTGGGCTAGAAGTTGACAGCCAAGCAGGCAAACTGCCGGATTTTATGTTACTGCCTAAAGTAGCATGGGATAGCCAATTCTATAAGTGCTGGAAACCGGGCGAAAGGGGCGCATGTGATGCCCTTAACAGGTTCTTGGCAAATGGCATAAGCCAGTATCAAAAAGGCCGTGACTGGCCTGCCAGCAATGCCGTCTCCAAACTGTCACCGCACCTGCATTTTGGCGAGTTATCGCCGCGACAAACCATGCAATCATTGCTCCGCATAGCCAATGATAATAATAGTGAACATTTTAAAAGGGAAATACGCTGGCGGGAGTTTGCGTATTATTTGTTATATTATTGGCCCCATTTGCCCAGTCGGAATTTACGCGTTAGTTTCGACCAGTTTCCATGGCACAACCAAGCTGACTGTCTAACAAGATGGCAGCAGGGCCGCACCGGATATCCGCTGGTAGATGCGGGTATGCGCGAACTCTGGCAGACCGGCTATATGCATAATCGAGTCCGCATGATCACAGCATCATTTTTGGTAAAGAATCTACTTATTGACTGGCGTCTGGGATGGCAATGGTTCTGGGACTGTCTGGTGGATGCCGATCTGGCCAGCAATAGTGCCAGTTGGCAGTGGGTTGCAGGTTGTGGTGCCGATGCGGCTCCCTACTTTCGGATTTTTAACCCTATAACTCAAGGGGAGAAGTTTGACCCTCAAGGGGCATATACCAGACGCTATATTCCTGAGCTACAGGATTTGCCCGACAAATACCTATATAAGCCCTGGCAGGCACCAGAGGGAGTGTTACGCCAAGCCAAGGTCGAGCTGGGCCAGACTTATCCATTGCCCATGGTGGATATTAACACGTCAAGACAAGCCGCATTAGCTGCCTATGCGTTGCTTAAGAAAGGAAATTAGTACACTAGGTCGCCATGATTTATCAATCCACTGGCCTCGTCTGGCGCCTAATGCAGTGGAACCAAGCTAACAAGACGTTGCATAGCACCAGTGAAGTCACAACCCAAAAGATGTATCGATGTAGACTCCATCTCGCCAATAGCTACGCCACCTAACATAATAGGAATCCCAGTGGCTGCTGCCAAGCAATCAAGCTGTTGCTCAAGTTCAGGATCGACCAAGCGGGTAGCCACAGACAATACCACACCGGCTGCCTGCACCTTATCAACCACTGGTAATATCTGATCACAGGGTAAATTAGCACCTAGTAATAACACCCGATAACCAGCATGCTGCGCACTTAAAGCAAATAGCAAACCACCCAGTTCGTGATGTTCTCCCGGTACGCAGGCAATAACCAATATGGGGCCTGTTGATGGTGGGCTATGGTGCAAGCGAGCACCAATTTTGTTACGCAGATAGGTAGAGAAAAAATGTTCTTCGGCAATGCTGGTTGCCCCACTTGGCCATCTTTCACCCAAAGCCAACAAGGTAGGTCGCAATATCTTGTCAGTCACGATATCAACCGTATATAAAGACAAGGCTTGTTGATAGGTTCTATCCAACTGCTGGTCATCAAATCGACTTATGGCTTGTAACAATTCCATAACCAAGTGCTGCCATTGCTGGTCTTGATTAATCTGCAACTGCTGTTGATGGCGGTTTTCATCTTCTTGCCAAGTATCCAGTTCACGTATGGCCTTGCTGATTGTCGCCCCACGTGCAAGACGCTGCTGTAGACGCTGTATCAAGGTCACATCCTGATCTGTGTAATGACGATGGCCACAGGCTGTACGTTGCGCCTGCAAAATACCATAGCGGCGTTCCCATGCCCTGATAGTAGAAGGAGGAACCCCAGTTCTTTCGGCAAGAATACGAATTGGAAAAGTGGATATATCCATAATAGTGACCTAGCTTTTCTGCTTGTCCAAAACCAGTTGCCAGGTGCCCAAATGCGCTTCCAAAAAGCCAGCCTGACAGTAATCAAGGTAATAACGCCACATGCGTACAAAGGCCTCTGGATAGCCTAATTGCAGGACATTTTGGTATTGGCCATCAAAGCGCTGTTTCCAGTCCGCCAGAGTACGGGCATAATGCCTAGCAATATTTTCTTCATGGGTGGGCTGCATGCTAGTGGTTTGCTGCAGCGTTTGTTTAATAATGGCCAAAGACGGCAGAAAGCCACCAGGGAAAATATGCCGCTTAATAAAGTCTACTCGCTGTAAAGCTTGCTGGTAACGGTCATCACGGATGGTAATAGCCTGCAACAACATACGCCCTGCCGGCTTCAATAATTGGTCACACTGCTTAAAATAGGTAGACAAAAACTCATGGCCCACCGCTTCCACCATTTCAATAGACACCAACTTGTCGTATTGTCCCTGCAATTCACGGTAGTCCTTGCGCAACAGGTTAATCTGCTTACTTAAACCAGCCGCCTTAATAGCCTGCTTTGCATATTGGTATTGCTGTTCCGAAATAGTCGTTGTGGTTACCCGGCAACCAAAATGTTGGGCCGCATATATCGCCAGCCCTCCCCAACCTGTACCAATTTCTAACAAATGATCTTGTGGGCCCAATTGCAACTTCTGGCAAACCAGCCTGAGTTTGGCCTCTGACGCCTGTTCAAGGCTCATATCAGGCGTTGGATAATAAGCACTGGAATACATCATGCGAGCATCAAGAAACAGGCTAAATAAACTGTTACTTAGATCATAGTGAGCACGAATATTATCTCGACTACCAGTCAACGTATTACGGCGCATGCGGTGCCATGCCTGCTGTGCTGCTTGCCAGGCAATATTAATGCGGTCCATACCATCACTCATAGGCAGGTTACGCAGCATTAAACGCAATAAAGCCACCAGATTATTACAACTCCAACGCCCCTGTATATAGCTTTCCCCAGCGCCTAAGCCACCGTTCATGGCAATGTCCAGCCAAAACCGACTGTCGTTGATATTCACCACAATAATAGGGTGTGCGGCGTCCTCACAATGGCCAAAGCTGTTTACCTCTCCTGCTTCTTCCACAAGCAACTGCCCCCCTTGCAAGCGCTGCAGGAACTTATATACCTGTTTGCGAGCTAAAGTGTGAGACCAACGCTTATTGTCTATGCCCAAAACTGGGTTTAGTGAGGGAATAATATTTGTTTTCATCGATACAATCCTTGCCTTAGTCTGCTTGCGGGTGGGAATAAAATGGCACTCTCTTTAACCATAAGCGCAGAGCTTGCCAATAAATCAGGACCACTATTTTTATTGTCATCAGTGGAAAACCTGTCAATACTTTGGCCAAATTGCGGGCACTGATGGGCATACGCCGCAAAGCCAGGCTAGCATCAAATACTCGACTCTCTTGCTGCCAACAGGTCATATGTACACGCAACCGCTTGCACGGTGTCGACATGAGCCATTCATAATCAAGTTCCATGGGCAAAAATGGCGATACATGAAAGGCCTTCGACTGACGGTAACGGTTTGCCTTGTGGGTACTGTTGAGCGCACTGGCATCCAGCACATAGATATGTTCTTCTTTCCATGGTGTGTTATGTACTTCACAAACAATATACTCTAAGTCATCACCTTCTGGGCTAAAGCAATAGTAAAAACTGACCGGATTAAAACAGTAGCCAAAATAACGCAAGTGAGTCAGCAACCGCACTGGGCCACGATGCTGCTTGCCCGTAGCCTTATACACTTGGGCCTGAACCTCTTGCTTGAGGGACTGATGTTCTTGACCCATATGATCTCTACGCCTAAAGCTGGCTAAATTAGCCTTATCAACAGACCATAACCAGTATGGGTCAAACAAACCCGGCAGCTCATCAAGGTCTATATATAACATAAATAGTTGGTAATCAAAGTCATGCCTGGTAGGCTGCATGCGCCTATGCCTTACCTTGCCCAGATACAGTGCACTATGCATTAGACTGTGCCTCCAGATGGCTTATAGCGGCCATAGCACTAGCCACACCATCTTCATGAAAGCCTTTACCCCAATAGGCACCACAAAATAAAACGGGGCCGCTATTAAGAGTAGCCTGCTGAGTTTGCATGCTCACCCCTTGAGCAGTAAATACCGGGTGTTCATAGTGCAAGTGTTTGATTACCTTGTCTGGATCGACCTGCTCACTGGCATTTAAACTAACAAAAAAGTCCTGTTTTGTATCAAGACCTTGCAGGCAGTTCATATGATAAGTCACCGTGACTTGCTGCTGCCGTGTTGTAGAGTCATCATAAGCTATCTGGTAGTTCCAGGCAGCCCAGGCGCGGCGGTTGCCGGGCATCAAGCTGGCATCAGTATGCAATAACACCTCGTTACGCTGATAGGGAATGCTGGCCAACACCTGTCGCTCTTTGGGTGTTGCCTGTTGTCCCAGTATTGCCAGGCTTTGATTGGCATGGGTAGCCAGAAAAACACGATCAAAGCGCTGTTCTGGCTGGCCTGCTGGTTTCACCACCACATCATTTAACTCTCTACGTAACCATTCCACCGGCGTATTCAGGTGTACCTGATGTTTATAACCAGCTGACATGGCCTCAACATAGCGGGCTGAACCATTAGCCACTACATACCATTGCGGACGATTGCGCAAATCAAGCAGACCATGATTGTCAAAAAAGCGTATAAAGAAGCGCGCTGGAAATTTCAGCATGGTATCTGGGTCCGTGGACCAGATAGCAGCTCCCATAGGCAAAATATAGTTATGAATAAACAGTTCACTGTAAGCTTCCTGCTGCAATAATTCACCCAGCGAAAGATTATCCTGCATACTTCGAGCAAGCTCACGGGCTTGGCGATTAAAGCGCAGGATATCCTTTAACATAAGATAAAACTGGCGGTTAAATATATTGCTACGCTGGGCAAACAGGCTGTTTAGATTATGGCCATTGTATTCCAGCCCCGACCCCTTATTAGTCACGGAAAAACTCATTTGGGTTTTTCGACTTGCAACACCAAGCTCTGTCAACAGATGCTTGTAAAGGGGATAGGTACGATCATTAAAGACGATAAAACCAGTATCAATAGCCAACGACTGACCGCCCCATTCCACCGTGTGGGTATGCGTATGACCGCCCAGATGCTCCCCAGCCTCAAATAAGGTTAGGTCATGTTGTTTATGCAGATGATAGGCCACAGTATTACCACTGATGCCCCCTCCGATCACGGCTATTTTCATAAATTATTGTCCTTGGCTTGGGACTGATTAACACTTTTACCTGCTACTCTATTAAAACGTGGAAAAAAAGCTGCTGTCTCTTGCTGATATTTTTGATAGGCCGGATTTATTCCGGTGCGCCCCTTTTCCATCATAGAAACACCAGATACGCGCAACAGCAAGAAGGTCATAATAACTGGAGAAAGTACCGTCCAAAGGGTGTCTGATTGCACACTAAGAGCAAACAAACTCCACCAAAACAAGCTTTCACCCAAGTAGTTAGGATGCCGGGTATAAGCCCATAGACCTGACTGCAATACCTGCCCCGAGTTATGCTTATTGCTCTTAAAACGATATAACTGCCAATCAGCTAATGCTTCCAAACCAATCCCCAATAGAGCTAGACCAGCCGCAATAACTTCTCGTGGACCAATAGGTGCAGACATCAGTAGACCCGGTAATAGACCAGAGAAAATGACCATGGCAATGGCCGCTTGTAACAGATAAACAACATAGATGCTGCGCCAGTTGAAGGACCTGCCACGCTTATTACGCATAGCAGCGTAACGCCAATCTTCCGTTTTGCCCCAATTACGCAAACTTAAAAAGGCGGATAAACGCACAGCCCAAATGGCCAACAATAACACCAGCAACCACTGTCGCGCGCTTAACTGAGGCTGAGGCATAGTCACCCATAAGGCAGCAGTTAAAAAGAACATGGACCAAATGGTATCCACATTATTGACACTCTTATGACGCAAGCTAAATAACCATCCCAGCATCCCTAAACTTAGAAATATCCACCAGGTAGAAAGCCAAATCGCACCTATCTGCATGATTTTTAACTCCTTTTTCATTGGATTCAATATGATTTTGATAGCAGCATGCATACCAATACCAAAAATGTATAATTATTTGTACACTTTATTGATCCAAATCACAACTTTTTATTCTACATTTTGCTATGCAATATAAAATAAGGCTAGTAAGGGTTACTAGATAACGTCTTAACTAATTTTATAACTCATTGATAAATATATTTATTTACCAAGAAAGCAGAAAAAAAGATATTACACAAGAAGCAAGATAGGCCTGAAAACTTTAAAAAGCCATCGCTACGAGTCAGGTGAAGGACTTTTTTATAATAAAATCAATTGGTTAGAAATTGCCGCTTCACCAGACTCTTCGCCATAACGAATTTTGCTGAGGTTCCTCAGGCAAAATATGTTTGCTATGCTTGCTCGCTCGGAATCAACCTACCTTCTAAATCAGCACGCCACTATGCGGGGAGCGGGCAAAATGGATAACGATAATAAAAATAATGACCTAAACATCCACTTCACTGCTGAGGAGTTTGCACAACGCCAGCACAAGGTACGAAAAGCTCTGGAAGCACAGGATCTGAACGGCGCTTTACTCTTCAAAATAGAGGATATGTATTGGCTCACCGGCTATGATTCGGACGGTTTTTCTATTTTTGGTTGTATGTTTATTGGTATAGACGACCAACTAACTCACCTGGCACGCCCGGCAGACCTTGGTAATGCGACCTATTCCTCTATCTGTACAGATATAAGGGAAGCCCCTGATGATCAAGCCATATCCCGTGCTGAACAGATTAAAAACATGCTGACATCTTTAGGCATGCAAGGTAAGAGGGTTGGCATTCAGGTTGATACCATGGGGCTCACACCACGACTGTTTCTGCAAATACAGTCAGAACTGGATAATTGGTGCGATTTGATCATTATGCCGGATTTTATTCGCGAACTGCGACTGATTAAAAGCCCTCAGGAACTCACTTATATGCGCAAGGCTGGTGAAATCATGGATATGGCACTGGATAAAACCATTGAGGCCACCTTTGCCGGAGCATTTGAAGGGGATATTTATGCTACCTTCTATGACACACTGTTTCGCTTGGGTGCCGATTTACCAGCGCATATCCCACCACTTGGCAGTGGCAAATCAGCCTTAAACCTGCGTTACACCACCAAACGTAAGCACGTGCTGGAGAATGATCAGGTAACCCTGGAGCTTGGTGTAGCCTATCGCCACTATCACGCGGCATCCATGTGTGTTGTTCTTACTGGCCCCAAGGTTAATGCCCGACATATAAAAATGCATGCAACCAGCATTAAGGCCCTCGAGGCCGTGCAGTCAATTCTGCGACCGGGAACCCGCATTGGCGATATCTACGACACCTACCGCAAGACACTTGAACATAATGGCGAAAGGGACGCTCTGCTAACCGTTTGCGGATACACCATGGGAGCAGTCTGGCCACCAACATGGATGGAACAACCCATGATCTATGCCAACCATCCCCTTGTCCTGCAAGAAAACATGTCTTTTTTCACCCATATGATCCTTAACGACAGGCAAACCGGCTTGTCAATGGCCGTAGCCGAACAGGCTATTATTACCAACGGGGCAGCAGAAATAATCACCCACGTGCCGCGCGAGCCTATTATCAAATAAAAGTTATTTTATGGGACGCAGGGTTTTATCAATCATATACATCCTGACACGGTGATGGCCAGAAGCAAAAGAAACTGCCCTTATTGAGTTTGATATTGGGGCTCACATCGCCCCAAAAGACTTCCAGTGTTTTGTTTTTTTATAACCGTTAATCAATCCTGACTAATGCCATAGATATGCACGGTACGCCCGGTGATTTCGAATCCTTGCTCCTGAGCAATTGCTTCTATACGGGCATTAAGAACAGGGTCATTAAATTCCTTCACTGTGCCTGTTTTTACACAAACCAGATGATCATGATTATCTTCCGATGCCAGTTCAAACACTGAGTGATCACCCTCAAAGCGGTGACGCACCACCAGACCCGCTGCCTCGAACTGGGTCAAGACCCGATAAACAGTAGCCAAGCCAATATCTTCACCCTGACCAATAAGCTGCTTATAGATATCTTCCGCACTCCAGTGATCTGATTCATTGGCTTGCTCAAGAATCTGATAGATCTTCACCCTTGGCAAAGTCACTTTCAGGCCAACTTTTCGCAATTCCTGACTTTCTGATGCCATAATTTTGTACTCTCAACAACATGGACTAACGTGGACCAGCTTGGATTATAGTCCAGCCGGTGGATTATACCTAGCCCAAATATTTTATAAAATATGCACAAACAGCAATTATGATGATTTATATCGCCTAGCGCACCAATGATATGCTAATTAGAAGGCAGCACACTGTTGCTAAGGGAATTACCAGTAGCGGCAAGACGCGATTTGCCAGATATAAGCTGAACTATCGCATTGAACTCGACTAGATAATCTAGTCGGTATATTAGGACCGAAATGCAAGCAGGTGTTCCATATTGAGTTTGATACCAATATCTTCACCAATATCATGGTCATGGTGGGAGTCGGTAAAACAAGCAACTTGTTCGCCACTGGCCAATTCAATACGGTAAAGAAAATGAGTACCACGAAAACGCTTACTAACGATATGCCCTTTTATCGGACTGCCATCATCATGCAAGATATCATCTGGACGCACAAAGACGTCAACTTTGCAGCCAGTTTCAAAATCTAATTTGCCATTACTGATATTGCCCAAAATGCAGGTGATTTGGTGGCTATCCACAACCTGCCCTGCAATAAAGTCACCTTCGCCGACAAAGTCCGCAACAAAGCGGCTGGCCGGTTTATGATAGATTTCATAAGCGCTGGACAACTGTTCTATTTCACCATGGTGCATGACCGCAATTTGGTCAGCAAAAGCAAAAGCTTCTTTTTGATCATGGGAAACCAGAATAGCAGTAATCCCCTCACGCTTTAACAAGGCAGCCACTTCAGGTACCAAAGCTTCGCGCAAAGCAGCATCCAAACCGGAAAATGGTTCATCCAATAACAATAGATTACACTTGGGAGCAATGGCCCGAGCCAGAGCCACGCGCTGCTGCTGGCCACCAGAAAGCTCATGGGGATAACGCTCACCAAAACCTGCCAGCCCAACCATAGACAACAAGTATTCAACTCGTCGCTGGGCATCATCAGCTGACCACTGGTGTAAGCCAAAGGCAATATTGGCGCGCACAGTTAGATGAGGAAACAGGGCAATATCCTGAAACACCATGCCGATTTGACGGTGCTCTGGCGCCAGATTAATCCCAGCTCCAGACAACAACTGACCGGCCAACACAATACGCCCGGCAGCCACATCCTGAAAACCGGCTATGGCTCTTAACAAAGTAGATTTGCCACAACCACTGGGTCCCAGCAAACATAACAGCTGGCCCTGTTGCAGACTTAAATCCAAGCTGGTCAGGGCGCGTGTTGAATCATAGTCAACAGTCAGATTTGTTACTTCTAAAAGCGCTGTTTGCTGTTCAGTCATAAACCACTCTTTTCATTTAGTTAGCCACCAGATCAGCCCCGTTGCCGGCGCCGGTTTATGGCCCTATTAAGAATTAATACAGGTATCAAACCAACCAATACAATCATCAGCGACGCAGGTGCAGCCTCAACCAGTTGTTCATCGGCAGCCAATTCGTAAGCTCTTACAGCTAGAGTATTGAAGTCAAAGGGGCGCAGCATCAAGGTGGCAGGCAGTTCCTTAAGCACATCCACAAACACCACTAACAAAGCGGTCAGTACGCTACTACGCATAAGCGGTATATGGATCAGGCGCAATACATCCCAAGCATTGCGCCCCATGCCCTTGGCAGACTCATCCAAACTGGGACTCACTTGCCCCAAACCAGACTGAATACCACCCAAGGCCACAGCCAAAAAGCGCACACAATAAGCCATTAACAATACCACCAAAG
The DNA here is from genome assembly GCA_030748435.1 of Gammaproteobacteria bacterium. Classification (GTDB taxonomy): domain Bacteria; phylum Pseudomonadota; class Gammaproteobacteria; order Pseudomonadales; family Balneatricaceae; genus Njordibacter. The sequence continues at coordinate 20,412 of JASMLZ010000088.1, forward strand.
TGCCACTTAATAATAAACCAGGGGATGACCAACCCAGCCACGTAAAAGCATCATTGATCCTATGATCCAGCCACGCCAGAGGCAACATAACACCAATAGCGATAATCGTACCAGGCAACGCATAGCCCATACCGGCCAGAGTCACAGCATGACGCACGGACTGCCGTGGGTAGAAGCGCTGGGCATAGGCTAATAACAAGGCCAAACACACTGCCAAAACGGCCGCCAGAGCTGATAAATAAAATGAGTTCCATGCCAATTGCCAAAATGACGACCATTGCACATGGGCTTCAAACAGGGTCCACCACAATAGCTGACCAGCAGGAATAATAAAACCAAACACCACCGGAATCAGGCATACGCAACAGGCCAGCCAACCACGCCAACCTAACAATACAATAGCTGTTGCCGTCGCTCTTGGCTGGGCTTTAACATGATAGGCCTGACGTCTTCGAGACCAACGTTCCACCACAATCAGCGTCACCACAAACAGTAATAACACGGCCGCCAATTGGGCTGCACCAGCCGTATCACCAAAACCATAAAAGGTCCGAAAAATACCCGTAGTAAAGGTGGCCACGCCAAAATACTGTACCGTACCATAATCAGCCAGCGTTTCCATCAAGGCCAGAGTCAAGCCGGCAATAATAGCAGGCCGAGCCATGGGCACTGCTACCTTGAACCATGCCTGCCAACGGCTATAACCCAAACTACGCGCCACATCCATGCTCACTGAAGACTGCTCCAGAAAAGTCGCTCTGGCGGTCAAATAAACATAGGGGTATAACACCAGCACCATCATCGCCATGGCGCCACTTAAGGAACGCACCTGCCAAAACCAGTAGTCACCATAGCCCCAGCCAGTCAAATGTCGCAAACCACTCTGCACTGGGCCTGCATAATCAAGAATGCCGGTGTAGGTATAAGCAATAATATAAGCCGGCATCGCCAAGGGTAACAATAGCGCCCAATCCAACCAGCGACGGCCCGGAAACTGGCACATGGCAGCCAGCCAGGCTGCCGGCACGCCCATCATTAACACCCCTGCTCCGACACCCAACATCAAGAGCAGGGAATTGGACACATAGTCCGGCAATACAGTTTGCCAAATATGTAGCCACAGGTCATTACCAACAAAGGCCGCCTGCTGTAACACGGCAACGATAGGTAACAACACCAATGCCGCCACGATAAGAGCAACCCACTTTAAACTGGGAACATACCTGAATTTAAAACTCTGCGAAACACTCATAGACGCTTATCGCCAGCGGGCCTGGTCCATCAGCTTGATAACCTGTTGATTAAGTTCGCCCAAGCGGGTCAGGCTAACAGTATCGGCTTTAGGCTGACCATAGGCTGCCAGAACATCAGGCATAGGTACGCCTGCCACTACGGGATATTCATTGTTGACATCGGCATACCAACGTTGGGCTTGCTCACTCACCATATATTCCATCAAAGCTATGGCATGTTGTTTATGCTTGCTGGCTTTAGTCAAGGCCATACCGCTGATATTAAAGTGAGCGCCGCGATCGGACTGATTAGGCCAGAATACAGCCAATTGCCCCGCCACTGCGTTATCCACCCTACTATCTGAGCGTTGCAAACGTGCCAAATAATAAGTATTGACCAAGGTCAAATCACAAATACCTGCTGCGACTGCCTTGAGTTGATCAGTGTCACCACCAGCCGGTGGTTTAGACAGGTTAGCCACCATACCCTGCATCCAGTTCAAGGTCTGTTCAGGGCCATTAGCTATCAGGGCTGCCGCCACCAAAGATTGATTATAAACATTATCAGACGAACGCAGACACAGTCGCCCACGCCATTGGCTATCGGCTAAATCCTCATAACGCCCCAGTTGCTCTACTGCAACCCGACCGGGCGCATAAACAATGGGACGTGCCCGGCTGGTAACACCAAACCAGTGATGGTCTTTATCACGCCAGGCGACTGGAACAACTTGTTGTAAAACACCATTATCAACTGCCTGAGTCAGCTGCATCTGCTTGGCACGGTGCAAACGGGCCACATCTGTGGTGATTAGCAAATCCGCTGGGCTAGCCATACCTTCCAGGGCCAGACGACGCAACAAGGCATCATCCTTGCCGGTTAACAGCTTTACCTGGATGCCAGTATCAGCAGTAAATTGCTGCAACAAAGGCAAGATAAGTGCTTCTTTGCGGGAAGAGTAAATGTTTACCTGCGCCAGGGTCGCTGCACTAAATAACAACAAAGAAGCAACAACCAAACAACGCTTTAATAACAGCATAACAAACCCTCGAAGCCACAAGAGGAAAAATTATACAGTATCTAAAACTAAACGAAAATAATTCCTATTTATAAACGACAATAATTGACCCATATCAATAAAAAAACTAATATCTATTGAGAATCATTTGTATTTGAGAAACATAATCGTTATCATTTGGTTTTTTTATAACATCCATCAATGAACAATAGGAACACGCACCCATGAATCTGAAACAAGCTATCAAACTAGCCCCTCTTGGGCTGGCCACGACTATGATGGCCTCTACTGCCGTGGCAAGCCAAGCTAACAAGGCTATTTTGCACACCTATGCCGACCTTGCTGCCAGCAGCTACAGTCAGGCTTTAACCGATGCCCAAAGCTTGCAAGCAAGCCTGCAAGCTTTTGCCGCCTCCCCCAGCGCGGGCACCATGGAAGCAGCCAAGCAAGCCTGGTTACAGTCACGTGAATCCTATGGAGTAACGGAAATTTTCCGTCTGTCTGAAGGCCCTATTGATGCCGAGGAAGGCTGGGTAGCCGATGCTTACGGCGCTCTGGAAGGTCAGCTAAATGCCTGGCCTCTGGATGAAAATATGATCGACTACACCACCACAGCCGATGGTTCTACAACATCTGGCAATATTATCGACACCAAGGGTGCGTTCAACCCAGGTGGCGGTGTGGTTGATGTAGCCACTATTACCTCTGACGCGCTGGCTGCCCTGAACGAAAACGGTGGCGACGCCAACGTTAGTTCCGGCTACCACGCCATCGAATTCCTGTTGTGGGGCCAGGACCAGGACTACGACAACTTTGCTGCTGACACAATTACCAACGGCGCCTTGACTGCTGGTGAGCGTCCTTTAACTGACTTTACCGAAGATGCTTTGGCTGCCCGTCGCTTTGAGTACCTGAATGCTGCAGCTGACCTGCTAGTTACCGATCTGGAAACCGTTACCAGCGCTTGGGTTGATGGCATTAGTTACAGTGGCTGTGCTACCGATATGACCGGCTGTTACCGTTCCGCCTTCCTCGGTGAACTGACCGGTGCCGATGCTGCAAAGAATATTGCCGACACTGACGCCTTGCGTACTGTCATCTCTGGCATGGGCGTATTTATCAAGTCTGAACTGGCTAACGAGCGTATCGCTGTTGCCGTATTGACGCCTAGTGAAGAAGACGAGCACTCCTGCTTCTCTGACAACACTCACCGTGACATCGCTCTGAACTATCAGGGTTTTGTCAATGTATTAAAAGGTGAACTGGGTAGTGCAGATATGGGCGTTAGTATGTATGATAGCGCCTCCGCAGACACTCGCAGTCAGTTAGATAGCCTGATCAACGCCATCGACACTCGTGTAGCGGCGGTCAATAATCTGGCTGAAACCAGCATGCACTTTGACTACCAGATCGTTGATGCCAAGCAAGCCGGCGAAATTCGTCGTATGAAAAACGATATGCGTAAGTTGGGCGACGCCATGACAGCTGTTGCGGCTGATCTGGGTATCTCCCTGACCGTCGAAGATGTAACCGACGCAGAAGAAACACAACTGTAATATAACTATGACCAAAGCGCCTCAACAGCGCGCGGTGATTAACCTGGCCCGGGGAGTACTGATTAGTGCTTTCTGGGCCAGTTTCGTTAATCCTGCCAACGCGCAAATATTTACCCATGACCGTAGTGTCAAGGCTCTCACTCACCTACAATCTGGCCTCAGTGCCGAGCAAGAAGAACTGTTTTTTCTTGGTCGAAGTTTTGCCAATGTGCCCTGGGTAGAGGCCCCTGCCGCCACCACCGCACGAGACGGCCTAGGACCTTTGTTTAACGCCAATACCTGCGTTGCCTGCCACACCAAAAATGGTGCTGGGGGTGGTTATGGGCCACAAGGCGAAGCGCCTCGCTCCAGCGTCGTGCAATTACACAAATATGATAGCCAGCAGCAGATCTGGGGTAGCGATCCTGTATATGGCCCACAAATATCAGTCAACGGTAACCGTGATGTACCCTTTGAAGGAGCCTATCATATAGTATGGCAAGCCGCTGCCCATGATTCACGGCTGAGGTACCCGACACCAACCTTTAGTCAGTTAAACTACGGCCCACTGCACACGGACACCCACACCCAGTTGATGCGCGCCCCTGCCCTTACAGGATTAGGCCTACTCGAACAAATTCCAGACGCACAAATTTATGCTCAGGCAGACCCGCAAGATAGCAATGGCGATGGCATTTCTGGCCGTACCCAGATGGTCTGGTCCTATGCCACCCAGAGCCAGAAATTAGGCCGCTTTGGTTGGAAAAACACCACCGCCAGTGTGATCGATCAGTCAGCCAAAGCGGCACATCTGGATATGGGGCTATCCAATCCACTGTTTACCGAAGAAAACTGCACCCCAACTCAGACCGAATGTAATCAAGCCTTCCGCAGCGAAACATTGGACCTACCAGCCCAGCGACTGCAAGCCATCGCCATTTATCTCAGCAATCTAAAAATTCCCAAACCAGATGGCAAACATACCCAAGGCAAAGTCGTATTTAACCAGCTCGGCTGCCAAAACTGCCACAGTAATACCTATACCCTGAGCAATGGTCAGGCCCTACCCGCTTATACGGACCTACTACTGCATGATATGGGTGAGGCCCTGCAAAGTAAGGGCCCATTAGCACGGGAATGGCGCACCGCACCCTTATGGGGGCTAGGCCTTAACCAACATCAGCAACCACCGGCCTACCTACATGACGGGCGCGCGAAAAACTTGACCGAAGCGATTCTTTGGCACGACGGGGAAGCCCAAAGCAGCCGCGAGGCATTTAATCTGTTACCCTTGGCCAAGCAACAACAACTGCTCGCATTTTTGGGGTCTTTATAAGTTATGTTGAAAGCCATTATTCACATCTCAGCAGTGCTAGTAGTATGTTTGGCAGGTTCGAGTATCGCTGCCACACAGACGGCGGCAACAGCAGAAGTCAAACTTAAACCAGCCTTACTGCAACACCTGTATAAACAAGTGCTGATTGCCGACAGCCAGGCTGCTATCAACAGTTTGCAACAACTACAAGCACAACTGGCCCAGCAGCAGGATACCCAACCTGACTGGCCACTACTGCAAGCCACCTATCGTGATCTAGCCCTGCACTGGAAGGCTGTTGAAGCCATGTACATTGCGGGTGATTTGAATGATGACTATCTCGATCACCCTCGTTATATTGACTATTATCATCAAGGTAATGAGTCTATCTCGAAGCAAGTGGACAAAGCGTTAGCCAGCGATATGCCACTCAATAAAGCTCTGTTTAAGCACTCTAACAAGGGTATAAACGCTCTTGAGGTAATGCTTTTTCCCAGTCAACCTATAAGTGCTGATTTGGCTGCCCGCCATATGCAAGGAGCACAACTGGCCAGTCAGACGATAGCCATGTGGCTGGGTGAAATAGCGGCCTTCTACAACACAGACCAAAGCTTTATGGCTGGTGGTAAGAGTAGTTTGAGCCTGCTGGTTAACCGCCTGATTGACAGCAGTTACAAGCTGGCTTATTGGCGAGTGGGTGAAGCCGCCGGTCTAACCCCCAAAACCAAAGGCACCCTGCACCCCCAAAGTCTGGAATTTCAGCGCGCCAAACTAAGCAAGGCTGCGATTGAACGTATCTTGCAAACCCATCAAAAAATCATTCGCAATCCGACAGGTCAGGACCTAATGAGCGTAGGTAAAGCCGTTGGTGTAGCAGCAGATATGGCCTTTTTACAAACTCGGCTAGATGCTACTATGGCCGCCTTACAGGCCGTGCCTGAACCATTTGCGGAACAACTAACCAGCGCAGCCTATAAGACGCTCTTTAATGAATTGGCTATGCTACAAAATGCTTATTACTTTATGCTTATCAACAGCCTTAATCTGGAAGCCCGTATTCTTGATGCCGACGGTGACTGAAGCCATTCACTGGTTAGGCCTGGATTTTCCTGCCACTGCAGGTAATCGTCTGTATTGGCCTTTTCTGGTAAGCGCTTTAATCCTTGGCCTGGCCTACCAGCACTGGCGTGGGCTACCTGATTTTATGACCAAAGCTATTTGGTGGCACCCATCGGCACGACAGGATTATGCCCTGTTTATGCTGCTGAATATCTTTAAGTTAAGTGTATTAACAGCCATACTCCCGGAAATAGGCCAATTTATCTTATGGGGGTTGATACTCTGGCAAGACTGGTTTGGCTATCAAAGTAAACAGCCTGCCAGTATAGGGGTTAATATCAGCTTTACTCTCAGCCTGTTTGTGGCCAGTGATTTTAGCCGCTATTGGTTACATCGCTGGATGCACGTGAGCCGCTGGCTATGGCCCATACACCGACTGCATCACACAGCCCAAGCACTTACTCCGATTACATTTTATCGTATCCATCCCCTTGAAAGCCTATTATTCGGTGTGCGCTACGCTTTGGTAACAGGCTTGGTTACCAGTGCGTATATGCACTGGTTTGGCTTTGGTTTACAAGCTCATCAATGGCTGGGTAGTCTGATCTTTGTCGGGCTGGCCAATGTACTTGGCAGTAATCTACGCCACTCACAATTACCGCTATGCTACTGGCCTTGGCTGCAACACTGGTTAATCAGCCCTGCCCAGCACCAATGGCATCACACGGTTGATGGAGATCAACGCAACTTTGGCAGCATTCTGGCATTATGGGACAGACTATTTGGGTCTTTGCATAACACCTCTTATGATAACCACTTTCAGTTTGGCTTGGAGCCAGAGCAGAAATCCGAAAGCCTGCTAAGACAACTACTATTGCTAGAACCCAAAGCCAACAGACACTCCTGATTTGAGATCCCCATGCCCAAACCTGCATCCAGCACCAGCTATTTAGCTATGTTTTTGACAGCGGCTATTAGTATACCCGTAGCAGCCAATCCAGCACCTGAACAGTTGCTGGATTTAGGCCGTATGTTATATTTTGATGTTAACCTTTCTCAACACCGCACCCAGTCCTGTGCTACCTGCCACGACCCGGCAGCAGGTTTTGTTGACTCCCGTGATAATGGTGTCAAGGCTATGGCTTCTTTGGGAGATGACCAACAATCTCTGGGTGACCGCCAGGCCCCTACGGCAGCCTATGCTGCCTTCTCCCCGGATTTTCATTTTGATGCCAAGCAGCAAGTATTTATTGGTGGCCAATTCTGGGATGGTCGGACCACAAATCTGGCACAACAAGCCGGTGGCCCACCCCTTAACCCCGCAGAAATGGCAATGCCCAGTAAAGCAGCGGTGGTAACACGATTACAAGACAATGCCGCCTATAGGCAAATGTTTATCGAGCACTTTGGTGAGCATATATGGCAGCAACCGGAACAGGCTTACAGCGCCATGACTCAGGCTATTGCCGCTTTTGAAGCCAGCCCTGAAGTATCTCCCTTTAACTCCAAATACGACCGCTATCTGGCAGGCCAGTATGAACTCACCGGTCAGGAAGAGCTTGGCATGGCTCTGTTCTTCTCCAACAACAACACTAATTGTCACTCCTGCCATATGTTACGCCAACCAGAACAGGCCAAGGAACCCTTTAGCAATTATCAGTTCCACAATATTGGCACCCCAACCAACTTGCAACTGCGCACCAAAAATGGCGTCGCAATAGACACTGTAGACCAGGGTTTGCTGGCCAACCCTGCCGTGACAGACCCTATGCATCTGGGTAAGTTTAAGGTACCCACCTTGCGTAATATAGCCATTACCGGACCCTATATGCATAATGGTGTGTTTGCCGAACTAAGCACCGTATTGGCCTTTTATGACCAATTTAACAATCCCAAGCGCAATTTAAATCCGGAAACAGGCAAACCCTGGCGAGCTGCAGAAGCGCCAACCACAGTCAATCACGAGTTACTGGAAGCAAAAGCCCTGAGTGATGCCAAACTAGCCGCGCTGGAGGCTTTCTTGCGCACCCTTACAGACCAGCGTTACGAACATTTACTGCACTAATCTGAACAGGCAATACCTTGCCGGCCGGACTGTAGGTCGGACTCAGAGTGCCCCGTGAGCGTAGCGAATGCTTTGGATATTAGTCCGACATTGTCGGGTTAAAACCCGACCCACAGGCGAACATTGTTTAAGCCCTGTAGGTTGGATTTCAATGCAACATAATGTCGGGTTAAAACCCAACCCTCAGTAAACAAAAACACCCGTCCACCAAGGGCAAATTCCGCGTTAACGCCAACCTGCCTGATCCATTAACTGCACGGCTTTAGTATTATTTTCGCCCAGAATCTGCAGAGCAATGGGGTCTCGCTTGGCTTCACCAAAGGCATCTAACGTGGCCGAGTTAGCCACACCAGCAACTACTGGGTATTCATTATTGATATCGGCATACCAGCGCTGTGCCTCAGGGGACACCAAAAAGGCCAATAGTGCATGGGCCTCTTTGACATTGCTGGCAAATTTAGTAATACCAGCGCCACTAACATTAAAGTGACTACCCCGGTCATTCTGATTGGGCCAGAATACTTTCACCTGCTGAGCCACCGCTCGCTCCTCGGCCGAGTCACTGTTCACCATGCGCCCCAGATAATAGGTATTGACCAGAGTGACATCACATTGGCCTGCGGCTACATTTTTGATCTGATCCACATCACCGCCAGCAGGCGGGATAGCCAAATTGGCTACCATACCTTGTAACCAGGCTTGGGTTGCCTGTTCACCAAGCGCATGTAACGTAGCGGCAACCAAAGACTGATTGTAAACAGCCTCGGAAGAACGCAGACATAAGCGACCCTGCCACTTATTGCTGGCTAGGTCTTCATAACTGCTTAGCTCACTGCTAGCTACTCGATCAGGCGCGTACATAATAGGCCGGGCGCGCATGGTAAGACCTAACCAATAGTTATCATCATCACGTAGTTCAGCAGGCACACTGTGCAGCCATTTTTCTGCCTGTATAGGCTGTAATACATTGGACACTTTGGCGCGATGTAAACGCCCCGCATCCACGGTAATAAACACATCTGCGGGACTATATGCACCCTCGACCCGCAATCGGGTTAGCAAGGCATCAGCCTTACCCGTTAGCAACTTAACCTGAATCCCTGTTTGCTGAGTAAAAGCATCCAAAATAGGCTTTATTAACACTTCTTTACGTGCTGAATAGACATTTACCTGCGCAGCATAGGTGGCCTGTACACTGACTATAGTCAGTAATACCAGCATCCAGTTAATCGTTCTTTTGATCATATTCCTTACTTCTTTTAAAGGCGCACTAACCAGACTGTCTGGCAGATACCCAACGTTGAATTACCCGCTTGACGGCCTGCCCACTTTGTTGCAGTGGCTGCCAATAAGCCTGCCATAAATTATCATGTTGATCATATTCATCACACACCCCAAACTGCAATGGTGTTTGGGGTTGATAGGCTAGCCAAGTACCTCCCAGGCGGTCCCATATGGCCAATACCACTCCCAGGTTTTTGTCATAATGGGCTCTATCCTGAGAATGGTGAAGTTGATGCTGAGCCGGTGAAAGCAACCACTTTTCTACCCTGCTACCATAACTTAAAGGCACATGGGAGTGACGCAGGTTGGCCCCCAACAGGTTAAACATAAATACCAAACCATTAGCGCCCAGCACACCTAATAAGCTCACCTTGCTACCAAACAGGTAAACAAAAGCACCGGTAACCAGACCTTGCACCAATGCACCACGCAGTCCAAACAGCACAGCTTCTACCGGATGGGTACGCAAGACAGTGAATGGCGTGAGGGTTTTGGCACTATGGTGCAAACGATGAAAAGCCCACAACACCGGCCAGCGGTGCATCAGATGGTGTAACCAGTAACGGCTGGCATCATCTAGCAAAAATAGTACTAGCGTATATATGACTGGCACCAGCCACTCTAAACCAGACCACGACCAGGCTACCGGAACCAACCAATCCGCCATGGCATAATAAATGGCAGTGGCCACCAGCAACTTACCTAATAGGAAGGGTTTTAGCAACAGCATGATGGCCTGATTGACGACCACCAACATATAATCCAAACGAGCCGATCTGGACCACCAAATTTGCCGACTATATAACTGTTTTAAGGTATCGTGTACAGACCAGTTATGGCGCCAAGAAAACCATAACAATGCCACCAAGGTAGCACTCACCAAATAACCAACAGATACGCGTTTATTGGCCGCCAATAGCAAGGTCTGAAGACCAGCAAGCCAACCCCAAAACAATTCTTGTAACCAAATCAGCGTATCTAACAATAGTTGTTCCATTAGCATCAAATCATTCAAGTCTTGTGGCTCGTTCTGTACGCCAGACTATAGGTCGGACTGTAGGTCGGACTCAGAGTGCCCCGTGAGCCTAGCGAATGCTTTGGGTATTAGTCCGACCTACATTATGGTTAAGAACTGAGCTACAGATAAGTATTATCCCCGCAGTATTCTGCGGGGAGTATCTGGCTTAGTCGTTCTCGGCAGCCAGGCTGCTACCCAAGCTAGCTACCAAATCAGCCAGCTCAGCAGTCACATCCTTGCTACGAGCCTGTACACCAAAGGCATCAATCATCAGCTTTTGCACCTTGATCATATGCACACGGTATTCACCCATGCTGATACCTTCTGCCTGAGTATATTCACCGTTAGCAATACCGGTAACCTGAGTGTTACCCAGCAAGACCGGACTATAACCTAACAGACGGTTTAACTTCACGCCCACAATACCCAGATTTTTACCACCGGTTTCCAGCGCCAGAGCAAAGCCCTTCAGCTCACCCCAATGTTTGCTATAGGTACGGAATAGCTTGCTGGCGTCTTCATTATTGGCTACAGCTTTTTCCAACTTGGCAATATCAGCATATACAGAACCGGCATATTTAAACACAGACTCGGCGATCACCTGCTGCCAGTTGGTTTTGATAACATCTGCGTAAGCTTTCAACTGCTGGCGTTGGGTATCCGTCAAGTCACGTCCATTGGCAGCGGTAATCAGTTTACGACCGTCCACATAGGCTTGAGTAATGGTATGCAGATAGTTGGTCTTACCACCCTTATCAAAGCTGGCTGCATAGTAAGCATGAGCATAGGCCATTTCGGTCTTCAAATCGACCATACCATCGCCATTATAATCTGCTTTGGCCAGCGCCTCTGGCTTTTGCTTGGCAATATTATAGACATCTTTAGCTGTCAGGGTCAGAGTGTGGGCCGGCGCACCAAAGTAACCAAAGGCTTCATCCCAAACATGCTCTTTACCTGTGTAGGCAGCGCCGTCTTTGTACGGCTTGCTATTGGGCTTATTGCCAGCTTCCAGTTTTTCATCCAGATAATTATCTACTGCCTGGCTGTAAAATACTGCACCCATGGCAAATTTTGATACCAGTTGAATATAGTCATACCCGGTTAAAGGGTCAAAACCAGTGGCCGTATTGCTGGCTTGATCCAGCATAAATTCAAGCACTTCCACACCGGTCATATTGCCAGGGAAACCAAAGATGGCACCATTATAGGTTTTGCCTGCCAGATTTTTGCCCTTGGATAGTTCATCCACCTGGCTTTGTTTAACCGGAAAACCCTCTTTAGAAGCTGGATCAATAATTTCACGTCCCGCATCCTTACCAGAAAAATAGGCAGCCATTTGCTGAGCATCAGCACCTTTACCTATAATCTTCTTAAGGGAATTGTGCAGCGCATGGCGGGCCATTTGTCCACCATAAGATACAGATGTTTGTTTATCACCTGCATAATTCTGCACAGTCACAGGAAAATCAGCATAAACATCCTTGCTGGCATGGGCTGAGGTGGCTATAACCATGGCAGCGGCTAATACACCAAGTTGTGGGATTTTGGTCAAACTCATCGTTCTTGCTCTCAATTTAGTTACATTAAATTGAACATTTTATTTGAATAGATTTGCAAATGCAAATCTTTCTCATTTAGAATAGTGATATATTTATCTTTTTAGAGAAAAAATCATGATCCCTAATTTCCTCTGTCAAACCCATCGCAAACATTATCAACAACACCCCTCAGAGGCTTTGCTGGCATGGGATAATTGGATGAGCGCAGGACACCAGTCAGTACTTAACCAAGACAACGAAAGAGCTTTTCGCTATTACGGCAGCAGTATGGAAGTAGCTGCGATACTGATGGAACAGAGCACACAAATCGCTTTAACCGCTATAACACCTTTTGAACGTTATCAATTAGCAGGACAACATTTGGCTGAATTGTGTCACCGCAACAGCCATGAAGAAATGGCCAACGCTATCGTGGAGAAGTTAAACCAAGTGCTCGTTAATCAACGCTACCACCCTGTTACTAGAGCCACTGGCGCGGTTAAAAAGGACAGTTATGAGCAACCAACGCCCACTGTTTCTATGCGTGTGCACTAGACATGCATTGTGACCAGTAGTTGGGCGCTACAATAATCTCTAAACCGTTGATCTTATTGGGCAGGGATTGCTTTGACTAGCTGACAATAATAATGTCATGAGTAGTTAGAGATCCTCCAAAAAAAGCTAACCCCTATTGCCCACTATACAAGCACATACCCCACACCATTTGCTATGCTACACCATCAATATCCGGGCCAGTTCGTGCTTGGTACAATGTCAGGTATAACACGCCAGACAAGATAAAATAGCTAGGGCATTAAAAACTTTGTTATTTTTTTAAAATTGTTATTGATAATCATTTTCATTTGCATTAAGATTAATATCGAGAGTTGCCCAAGGTCAAAACACTTATTCTTTTCCAGCTGTTTTCAAGTGCCAGCAATTACCAGAAAGATTAAGTCTTTGGGACACTCTCATTACCATCTCTCAAAATTAGCCCGTACTCTGTACGGGCACTTTTTTTCAAGAGAACGCCCATGCTTACCAACTTCTACCCCATCAGCACCAAACACCTGCCAGTTAATCGTTTTAGCCTGCTAAGCCAAATTGCAAAGGCCTTTAAAGCCATCAATTTGCGATCACCAATAAGTCACACTCCACCAACAGCAGCAACCCAATATAATCATCTAGGGCAATGGGCGGAAGACTTTAACCATCAGCTTGCCGGGCATCAAGCGACCATTGGCACTGACAATAAGGATATTAAAATTTATCAATCTGGCAAGCTTGGTCAGTTACGCCTCTATGGTGACATGGGATTATTGCAAGGCGGTGATATTGACACATACTTCTACACTGAAAACTGGCGCAATATAAACCACCAGCAAGACGACATGCATGGCTCCCTGATATGTTCCGATGACAGTCAACATCAAGCTTGGCAGTTAAACAGCACACATCTCAATACACAACTGGCATACCAGAATTTGAGCTTATCACTGCCAGAGCCACAAGCCACCATTCAACAAGTCGCACCTACCAGTGTGGAAACGAGTGAACTCAGACAGATGTGGGCATCTTTAACACAAGTCCACCAGTTTTATGATATGTTGAGCCTTTTCAAGCTGGGTCTGCTTGACGCTATCAAGCTGATGCAAGGCCAATGGACCCAACCTATCTCCAGGTACCAGTTAACCAGGTTTTTACAACAGTGTCTGGAACACAATCTGGACAGTAAAATCCTTGCCGGGAATAGAGGCATAGTGCACGTGCTTAAGTCCCCCATCCTGCACCTTAATCAGGATCCTAACCAGCTAACTGTTAGTGGTCACAACTATCGTTGTGAGGTAAATCTACAGGCTATCAAACAAGTCTGGTTAGTTAAACGCGCCACCAAACAGGGAATTGTGCACTCTTTGGAGGCCTTTGACTGTCACGATCGACTTATCTTGCAAGTACAAGAGCAACGACAA
>JASMLZ010000089.1 GCA_030748435.1 Gammaproteobacteria bacterium
TAGGTAAAGGAGTCGTAGTTATCAAGGATCATCACTTTCATGCTTCTGACTCCATAAACTGATTCAGCACTTTGCGGGTGCCGGCAAACTTACGCTGAATTTCTTCATACTCGTCCGCAGCATTGGAATCATAAACATTACCGCCACAGGTTTGCACATAAGCCTCATTACCCTTGGCAAAAATGGTACGAATAGGTATAGCAAAAGTGCAATCACCGTTAAAACCAAATTGGCCGACAGCGCCACCATAAGGCCCGCGGCCATCCAGTTCCAGATTATCAATGATTTTCATGGCTTCTATTTTCGGGGCCCCAGTCAAAGTACCGGCGGGGAAGTTACTCGCCAGAGCACTGAACATATCATGCTGGGGCGCCAGAATACCCACAATCTCACTGGAAATATGCTGCACATGACTAAAGCGTTTAATATCCATCAAACTGCGCACCTTTACACTACCAAAGCGAGCTACCCGGCCGATATCATTGCGATGCAAATCGACAATCATATTATGCTCGGCAATCTCCTTGGGATCGTTTAGCAACGCACGCGCCAGGGCAGTATCTTCTTCTGCCGTAGCACCACGCTTGGTAGTACCTGCCAAAGGATAGGTTTCCATTTCTCCTTGGCGCAAGCGGAATAATAACTCAGGGCTAGCACCAATAATCTGTTGCTCGCCAAAACGCACATAGTACATTTGTGGGGAGGGGTTTACTTGCCGTAACTGCTCGTACAGATTGATAGCATCACCCTGCATATTAAAACGATATTTAAAGCCCACCTCACACTGAAAAACCTTGCCTTCAATAATGGCCTGCTTCACCGTTTCCACAGCTTCAGCATGCTGGGCACGGCTCATATCCTCACCTACTGGCTGAATCTGCAAATCACCCGCTGCAGGTACCGGCTTGGCAAGCAGCTCTTCCACCAACTGGATGCGATTTTCTTCGTAATAAAAGTAGATGACTTCACCGGTCATCTTGTCGTAAATCAGACCATCCAAATACACGCCAAAACGAAAACCATCAAACCAGTCACTGGTTTGCAGTTTTAAGCTCGGCTCAAAGTAATTCATGGCGTCATAACCGATATAACCAATCAGGCCACCCGCATATTTACGGCTCAGCACATTCTGTGGCACCAGTTCACGCAACAGGTAGTAAGGATTATCACTGGTATAGGTTTGCACCTTGCCGTCGCGATCTTCAATGGTAAGCTCCTGACCTCTGGCAAAGATAGTCTGCTGCGGATCAAAGCCAATCAATGAGTGCCGCGATATATGGCTATCTTCCCCCAGTGACTCCAACATAAAACAGTTGTCATATGCAGCCGCAACCTTTTTAAATAAGGCAAAAAAATCGCCTTTAGAGGTAACAGTCACGTACTGCGGTTTGCGAGGCACCTTGATGGGTGAAGGTTTCCGTGCATTCATAAAGATGTTCCATTACTCAACTTTTCGGGATGAAATTTACCGGCTTGAAAAGCCTTGGAGCCACGCGTCACTGTGGCTATGCCGACCCCTACCTGCTTGGCTACTTCACGCTGTGACACCCCAGCAGCAAGTAAGGTAAATATCTGCAGGCGATGCACTAACTCCTGCTGTTCATAAGGGGTTAGCAAAGCATCCAACGCTTCGGTCATATCAGACAGTTGTTGTTGGGCCAACAGATAATTGGCAACCTCAGTCAAGTCAATATTAGTCATAATTAACCACTTTGTATCAATGTACTAGTACACTAGCACAATATAAATAGTTTGTCACTTGTTTGCGGTGCAGTTTTGCTTGTAGCTCGGACTCAGATCAACACCAACATCATCGGGCCAAAACTTGCCCCACAGTTATCGTTTTTATTACTTTTTTTGATAAAATTGAATATTAATATTGCAAAATGCCAATACAGCAATTATGTTTTAAGTGAATACGGTGTTATCGAGCATGGCCTTTTATCTAGGATGTTGCCAGAAAACTATTTGCTGCATCTTGCTTATATCACCTCGATGGCAGCCGTAATCAAGTAGTAGAGCACACCAATAACAGGGACTAGTTATGGAACAAGCATCACAAAAAGCCGTCAGCCAGCATACCATACAAGACTGGTTTGTTAAGCATAAAATACCTGATACAACCCCTATCCATGCCCAACAGGCCTGGGCACTGGCAGCACAAGCTCTGCGCTCTATTTGGCCCTCACACAGCCAGCTCATCACTGACACACAAGAACACTGGGTCACTTATTTTAAACAACCCTATGATGTTCACCATACCCTGAATAAGAGCCGGACCATTATCCGCGCATTCACCTGCACAATACCATCAGCGCTGCGCAGCAGAACTGCTTACCATGGCCATAGGTTCCACCAAGTCTATGCTGAACACAGCCCCAATATATCAGTTAGTTATTTCTGACGTTATTAATAGAAAAATAGGAACAAAAGGAAAGAGAGAAACAGAGAGGAATAAAAAAACAACAATAAACAGAACAAGAAGAAATAGCGCCATAAAGAATTGTCCTTGTTGATGATGCCCATCAGCAAAGGCAATAAGGAACCTTTACAAAATGTTATAAGCGCAGCTGAGCCAATTTTTAACGCCGGATCAGCAAGCGTAATAATTTTGCAGAGGTTGCTTGGGGGGCGGCAGGTTCTAGTACAACCCACCGCCCAATGCCACTGGACTCAATAAAGAGCCCAGTTAACAGCAAGGCCAGCTTAACAAAAAAGCAGGCCTAAATATAGGAGACACACCATGTCTAGAATATACAAACAAACTTCATTTACATCCGATGATCTATTCGCAACCGTTAGCTTTGGCGGCGGAGGCGGAGGCGGAGGCGGCGGCGGTGGCGGCGGCGGTGGCGGCGGCGGCCGTGGCCGTGGCCGCGGTGCAGCTCCCGCTCGCACTGCCACAAAGCAAAAAGAATGCGAAGCTCGAACCGCACGCGCTGCTGAACAAAAAAAGGCTCGGGAAAAGCGGGAT
>JASMLZ010000090.1 GCA_030748435.1 Gammaproteobacteria bacterium
GGGCTTTGCACGAGCCGGTATTTTGTTATGTGACAAGGCAAAAACGCACGCAAAGAGGGAGTTTATATATGATAAATGACCGATTGAGTACGTTTTTAACGCCGTCACAGGACAAAATAACTATCGTGCAAAGGTCTCTAATGGTTTGATTTCGATCCTTTCTCGCGCTGCCTGTGTTGCCATTCGTGGCAATAGGAGCACTATGATTCCTTATGGTGTCTGGTCAGCACAAACAATGACTTAAAATCATTGTTACCCAGTTAATTGAGTGCACCTCCTAGAGCAAAAAACTATTTTCTAGGAATTTTTCCTAAACTTACTTGCGCCTGTAGAACATAGAACCAGTGGGTGCTAGCATGTTCTTGCTTTCCACAGTTTAAGTGGCGACTTGGCGATCTGGACATGGTCCAGGTCGTTTTTTTTGCCTGCGGCGCAGTGTGTTATGGGGCGTAATCTGAGCTAGAAATTGACCAGTAGGCTTAAGCTTAGTACTCAATCCCTGGCTGGGCTTTAATGCCTTGGCGAAAAGCGTGTTTAATGTCTTTTACCTCACTCACTGTATCAGCAGCCTCCAGCAAGGCCTCAGGTGCAGCCCGACCGGTAATGATGACGTTTTGCCGGGCTGGACGTTGTTGCAAGGTTGCTATAACTTCATCAAGGTGCAAGAGTTCCTGATTAAACATATAAGTCATTTCGTCCAGTATAACCAGATTAAAATCCGGATTCTGTAACCGCTCTTTGGCCATGGCCCAGGCGTTGTTAGCGGCCAGCTGGTCGGCCTCACGATTTTGTGTTTCCCAAGTAAAGCCTGCCCCCAGAGCATGGTAGTCAACCTTGGGGTGCTCGGCAAAAAACAGTTCCTCGCCACACTCCCAGGCGCCTTTTATAAATTGGATCACCGAGCACTGATGGCCATAGCCCAGGCTCCTGGCCAGCATACCAAAGGCCGAACTGCTCTTGCCTTTACCATTGCCGGTTAGCACGAGAATGATGCCCTGTTGTTTGTCTGCTGAGGCGATTTTCTGGTCCATTTTCTGCTTGATTTTCGCCATGCGCTGTTGGTGTTGTTGCGGGCTGGCAGGCTTTTTCATGGCTGTCTCTCTGGTTGCTATTTAACTGGCTCTAATAGTAAAGCACCTGTTGCTGGCTAGACAAGAGGGCTGGGGGTGAAATGAAACTGAAAGGTCGCTTTTAAGTATCCATAGCCTCGCTAACTCGGTAAACTTATGGTTTCTTGATTGACCTTGGCGTAACCCATCTGATGACCAGTTCAAAGCCTTTGCGACACCTGTATTTGGGCGGTGCCCGCTCTGGTAAAAGTAAGCTAGCAGAGGCCGCTGCTCACCTTTGGTTGCAACAGCATCCTACCGGGCGAGTGGTTTATATTGCTACGGCTCAGATATGGGATCAGGAAATGCAGGCGCGGATAGATTTGCATCAACAGCGTCGTCCTGCCAGTTGGCAATTGCTGGAGCAGCCACTGCAGTTGGCAGATACCCTGGCACAATTGCAAACACAATCAGACCAGCCCACATGTGTGCTGGTGGATTGTCTGACCCTGTGGCTCAGCAACCAGCTTTGTCAGACAGGTACAGAAGAGACGAATAGCGCCAGTTTGGCGGAGCAGGCCATTGCTGAGTTGGTAGCTCGGGTCAGTGGCTATAACGGCCCACTGCTGCTGGTCAGTAATGAGGTAGGCAGCGGTATAGTGCCTATGGGTGAGCTCAGTCGTCAGTTTCAGGATTTATCTGGGCTGATGAATCAGCGTCTTGCCGAGGTCTGCGATAAGGTCACGCTGGCGGTAGCTGGTTTGCCTATGGTGGTGAAGTAGTGAGGCAAGTTCACTGAGGCCATGCACACAGATATGCCTGCTTTGATTAGAAGGCATGTAAATAGTAATTTAAATTAAGAGAAAGTAAATGATTATGGATTGGATCAATGAACCCCTGGCCGGTTTACAAGCACAAATTCACAAGCAGGCATTGGAGCGCCAGGGCGAGTTGACAAAGCCACCAGGCTCCTTGGGTGATCTGGAGATGATGGCTGTGCGTTTGTCAGCTATGCAGGGTGTGGTAAAGCCCAGTGTTGATAATGCGCAAATCGTTGTGTTTGCTGGTGACCATGGTGTGACAGAGGAAGGAGTTTCTGCCTTTCCACAGGTTGTGACTGGGGAAATGATTAAGAATTTTTCAGCTGGTGGTGCCGCTATCAGTGTGTTGGCTCGTCAGCAAGGGGCTGAGTTTGAAGTGGTCAATGTAGGTACGGTGGTGGATTTGCCGGCTTTGGAACACGTGGTTGACGCTACAGTTATGGCGGGCACGGCCAATTTTGCTAAACAGGCAGCCATGACACCAGCTCAATTATCGGCGGCCCTGCAAGCAGGTAAGGCGGCGGCTGAGCGAGCTCACGGCAAAGATGCAACTATCTTTATTGGTGGTGATATGGGTATTGGTAACACCAGTGCCGCCACGGCCTTGTCGGCTTGGGTATTAAATGATGATGCTAATAATCATGTCGGTCCAGGTACCGGTTTGGATGCTGAGGGGGTTAGTCATAAGGGTCAGGTGATTGCCGCAGCATTGGCCAAGCATGCAACTGCCATGACTTCACCACTGGAGGCACTGCGTCATGTGGGTGGTTTGGAAATAGCCGCTTTGGTAGGGGCTTATGTGCGTTGTGCACAATTAGGTGTGGCTATTCTGGTAGATGGTTTTATTACTACTTCTGCTGCCCTTATTGCCGCGCAAATCCAGCCCCAAATCAGTGACTGGATGTTTTTCTCACATGCTTCTGCCGAGCCTGGTCATCAGGCTATGGTTAATGCCTTGCACGCCAAGCCCATATTGGATTTGGGTATGCGTTTGGGAGAAGGCAGTGGTGCTGGTGTGGCCTTGTCTATCCTGAAAAGTGCCTGTGCCACCCACAACCAGATGGCGACCTTTGCCGAAGCTGCCGTATCTGAGAAAAGTGCCTAAGCTATGACTAGTCGCTTGCGTGTCAGTTTGTTGCGTCATGGGCATACTACCAGTGGTCCGGTGTACCGTGGTCGCGTGGATGTGCCCTTGTCGGCAAAGGGTTGGCAGCAGATGCAGCAATCCATATCAGGTCTGCAACCTGATATGGTGGTGACCTCACCACTCCAGCGTTGTGCCGATTTTGCTCAGAGCTTGGGTCAGCCCATGCTCACTGATGAGCGACTGGTGGAAATGGACTTTGGTGCTTGGGATGGGCGTGAGCGGGAATTGGTCTGGCAACAGGATCAGGCGGCAGTCGAGGCTTTTTGGGCTGATCCTATGCAAGTCTCGCCCCCGGGTGGTGAGAATCTTACGCAGGTACAAGAACGGGCTATTGTGGCTCTGCATGAGCATATTGAATCAGCACTGGCACAACAAAAGCAGCATTTACTGTTGGTCAGTCATGGCGGGGTTATCCGTTGTTTAATCGGTAAACTTCTACATATGTCCGGACCGGGTTTATTTCATTTGTATTTGCCCTACGCGGGAATGGCCCAGTTGCAGGTTGACACCTTTCGTCCCCCAGCGCAGAGCCAGCAGGAGTATCATATTAGTTTAGCTTTTGGAGCGCACAAGTAATGGGGTGGCGTGACTGGTGGCACAGTTTTCTGGTGAGTTTACAATTTCTTACCAGTATCCCTGTGCATAAGTGGTTTGCCGTTGCCCGCACTATACCGCGTGGGGAGGTGGCCGGCAATGCGCTGTTGTTTTATCCCTTGGCGGGTCTTATTTTGGGCACCTTGCTAGTGGCTCTGGCAACCTTGTTGCCCACTTTGCAAATTGGCTTAAGTCCTGCCCTGCAGGCTGGTCTGTTGTTAGTGTTTTGGGTCATGTTGACGGGTGCTTTGCATTTGGATGGTTTGGGGGATGCAGCCGATGCCTGGCTGGGAGGCTTAGGTGACCAGGCGCGTACTCTGGCTATCATGAAGGACCCTACCAGTGGGCCGGTAGCTATTGTAGTGTTGGTGCTGTTGTTATTGTTAAAGTGGTTGTTATTGACTGAATTGATAGCCGCACAATTACTTTTGCCCTTATTGTTGGTGCCAGTGCTGGCGCGTCTGCAGGTGATGGCCTTGATCATTTATACCCCTTATGTGCGTGGTCAAGGCATGGGTAGTGATTTAAAAAACCAGACTCAGGCCAAGGGCTTCTGGGTCCAGTTGGTGGCGATTTTGTTGGTATTGCTTGTTGGTCAGTATTGGCAACTGCTGGGGCTGGTTGCTTTGGCTCTGTTGGCTGGTTACTACTGGCGTCGGTTGATGATAAGGCGCTTGCAAGGTTGGACGGGAGATACTGCTGGCGCTAGTATTGAACTGACCGAATGTGTGTTGTTATTGGGGCTTGTGGGCATATTCTCTGTTTGAATCAGCAACTTTAATAGTATTCACTTTGGGGTAAAAGGTTTCACCCAGAAGTGCCTGCCCAGTTGGCATAATAGTTCCAGATAAATGATCTGGAGTCAGCATGCAATTTTCGTTTGAATTCTTTCCTCCCCGCAGTAGCGCTGGGCAAAGTTCCCTGCATAGTGCTATACAGCAACTACAAATCTGGCAGCCAAGTTTTGCCTCCATGACTTATGGTGCCGGTGGTACCAGTCAACAGGAAAGCTTTGCAGGCACACAACAGCTGGTGGCACAAGAACTTAATACTGCAGCCCATATAACCTGTGTTGGTGCTGATCGGGCCAGCGTACAGGCTACTGCCAAGCAGTTTGTAGCTCAGGGTGTGGAGCATCTGGTGGCATTGCGTGGTGATAGCCCGGTGGGTGCATACGTGCCTCATAAGCAAGGTTATGCCTTTGCCAATGATCTGGTAGCCGGTTTGCGTGAATGGTTTGCTGGTACTATTTCGGTGGCGGCCTACCCAGAAGTTCATCCACAGGCTGCTTCTGGAGCCAAAGATCTAGATTTTCTAAAGGCTAAAGTGGATGCCGGAGCAGATCAGATTATTAGCCAATACTGCTATGACACGGATACCCTGCTGGCCTTTGCCGAGCGTTTGCAGCAGGCTGATATTAAGCAGCCGTTCTTGGTAGGCATTATGCCGATTCATGATATTGTTGCCGTACAGCGTTTTTCGGCACGCTGCGGGGCGTCTGTACCCAAAGCTATTGTGGAGCGTTTTGCGGGGCTGGAACAGCCTGCGGATATAGCTAAGCTGAGCATTGATATTGCCGCTGAGCAATGCCGTCTGCTATTGGAAAATGGCCTCGATCAATTTCATTTTTATACGCTTAACCGAAGTGCTCTAACGGCTGGGGTCTTGGCATCCATACAAGGCCCTGCAGTCAATTTGGCAATGACTGCCTAAGGTTTGTCGTACTGGTCAGTTATTGGTCTGTGACAAAGGCCCTTGCACAGGTATAATGCTCTTTTTGTAGGCAGTTTACTCACAGGGCATTTATGAAACCGAAGGCGGTGGTTGTTTATTCTGGCGGTATGGATTCCTTTACCGTACTCCACTTGGCAAAGCGGCAGGGCTATGATGTGCATGCTTTGTCTTTTAACTATGGCCAGCGCCATAGTAAAGAACTGGATGTGGCTGCTGCTGTTTGTAGCGCGGAAAAGATTCCTCACAAGGTGGTTGATATTACCGCTATCAACCAACTGCTACAGGGTTCTTCCCTGACATCTATGGATATTGATATTCCTGTGGGTGACTATGCCGATGACAATATGAAGTCGACCGTAGTGCCCAATCGTAATATGATCTTGTTGTCGTTGGCGATTGGTTATGCGGTATCTTTGGGGGCTGATAAGGTGTTTTATGGCGCCCACTCAGGAGACCATGATATCTACCCTGACTGTCGCCCTGAATTTGTTGATGCCATCAATGCTGTATCGGCTGTGGCTAATTATGAACCCGTTGCAATAGTCAGCCCTTTTTTACATGAAAGTAAGTTAACCATTTTACAAACCGGTCTGGATATGGGGCTGGATTATGCCCAGTCCTGGACCTGTTATCAGGGCCTAGACAAGGCTTGTGGCAAGTGTGGCTCCTGTATTGAGCGCCTTGGCGCATTTGCTGCTGTGGGGTTACAAGACCCCTTGGCCTATTATTCCTAAACCGGTAGCGTCAGATCTATGTATTCGGTTAAAGAAATTTTCTACACTCTGCAAGGAGAAGGTCGCCATGCCGGCCGGCCGGCCGTGTTTTGTCGTTTTGCCGGGTGTAATCTGTGGACTGGCAGTGAAGCCAGACGTGCTGCCAGTTTATGTCGTTTCTGTGATACGGACTTTGTCGGTGTCGATGGTAGTTGCGGTGGACGTTATGCTACACCGACAGAGCTGGTGGAAGTCATTGAGCAACATTGGCCCGAAGGTATGCCGGGGCATCCGTTGGTGGTGTTGACTGGGGGTGAACCCATGTTGCAGGTTGATGAGCCATTAATTCATGCCCTGCATGATGAGGGCTTTGAGATTGCCATGGAAACCAATGGTACTCTCCCTGTGCCAGATGCTGTGGATTGGATTTGTGTTAGTCCTAAAGGTGATGTTGAGCTGGTGCAAACCCGTGGTCACGAGTTGAAACTGGTGTATCCACAGCACCAGGCCATGCCAGAGCAGTTTACGCATTTGGACTTTGACTATTTTTATTTGCAGCCTATGGATACATCCTATATTGCTACGTCCAGTGATGATAGTGATTATGTGCAACAGGCTATTGAGTATTGTCTGCTGCACCCACAGTGGCATCTTAGTTTGCAAACTCATAAGATTACCGGAATTCTTTAATGGAAATTTATAAAGACTTTAGTTTTGATTCGGCACATTTCTTACCCAATGTGCCTACAGGTCATAAATGTGGCCGTCTGCATGGACATACTTTTCAGCTGCGTATAGTGGTATCTGGCCCAGTGGGTGAGGACACGGGCTGGATTATGGATTTTGGTGATATAAAGACGGCTTTTGCCCCCCTTTATGAGCGTTTGGACCATCACTATCTAAATGATATTGAAGGTTTGGAAAACCCCACTTCGGAAGTGCTGGTACAGTGGATTTGGCAACAGCTCAAACCACTGTTGCCGCAGCTCAGCCGTTTGGAACTAAAGGAGACCTGTACCTCCGGGTGTGTCTACATTGGGCACGATTAAATCTGGTAGCATGAAGATAGGTGGTTTTGGCCTTGGGGCTATCAATTACAGCCGTTGGTAACACTTGTATCCAGATAACCAAATAGGTTACTGTCGCGGTTTGTTTGCAGAAGAGTAAAGCCCATGCTTGCGACACTGATTACCTGGTTACAAAAACAGGGTGCCTGCGGCCAGATAGAATCTGCTAAACCGCTTACAGGTGGTTATTGGAATACTGTCTATCGTCTGCAAGGCGAGGCTTTTGATCTGGTATTAAAGCAGTTTGCAGATTCTGCCCCAGGCGGTTTATTTCCGGTTCTGCCCGCGGCCGAGGCACGTGCTCTGGAGCAGTTGCAAGGTACCAGCGTCGCCCCCTTATACCATAGCTATTGGCCACAGGCACCGGGTGGTGCTGTATTACTGTATGAGTTTGTGCCTGGTCATATGTGGCAAGGTGGTATGGTAGCAACGGCAAAGTTATTTAAGCGTTTGCACAGTGCTCCTGTAGCAGGCCCGTTCAGGCAATTAACTACCCAACCAGTACCCTTGTTACAGCAGGCTGACGATATTTTGGGAGGTTATCTGGTACAAGCTCTGGGCCAGCACTTGGCTGGTTTGCGCCCGCTTGACCGGCAACTGGATGTTGCTGATCCAGTGTTGGTACATACGGATAGTGGGCCGGGCAATATTATCCAGTCAGGCCAGCAGATTACCTTTATTGACTTCCAGTGCCCGGGCCTTGGTGATGCCTGTGAGGACCTTGTCTGCTTTCTGTCCCCAGGTATTCACCATTTATATGGCTTGCCACCCTTGTCTTGTGCTCAGGAGCAGACCTATTTGCAAGCCTATGGTGATACTCAGGTATTGGCGCGTTTACCACATATCAGGCCCTACTACAGTTATCGTCTGGCGGCTTATTTTGTGATGCGTTATTACAGCCAGCAAGGACTGGATAATGATGTTGCACAGGCTTATCTAAAGGCTGCACAATTGGAAATGGTGGCACTGGAGTCCTGTTTATGAAAACCGTTGCGTGTCATATTCATTCCTACAGTTTGCATAATCATTTTATTCACCTGCCTGAATATGATGTATTTCGCTTTATTGATCATGCTCGGGAACTGGGGTTTACTGGTGTCAACATTTCCGCTAACGGTCCCGGTTACCGTAATTTGGGTGGTACCACAGGGCAGCACTTTGCCAAGGTTAAACAGTATCTGCAGGCCCATAATATGGCTTGTGAACTGGATACCAGTGATACCAGTGTAGGTCATATGACAGGTTTGTTGCATGTGGCGCAGGCCATTGGTGCAGATACTTTGCGGGTTTATACCCGCTATCAGGGCAAGATCAGTGAGGTAATGCAGTGGACTATCAGGGATTTGCAGGCCCTGGCTCCGGTGGCTGAAGACTTGTCTGTACAGATTGTACTAGAGAATCATGAAGATTTTACCGGTAGCCAAATTGCTACCATACTTGATACCGTCGACAGCCCCTGGGTAAAGGCACTATATGATTATGGTAACAGCCAGAATGTGGCTGAAGACCCCTTGTCGGCTTTGCAGGCCATGGCTCCGCATATTACGCGCATACATATGAAAGACCATATAGTAATAAAACATGCCGATAAGTACTGGACTCAGGGTGTAGCGATTGGTAAAGGTACTCTGCCTTTTGCTGAGTTGACTCGTCGCTTGTTGGCGCAGGGGTTGACCCGTTTGTGTTTTGAAAATAGTTGGGGTTATGTGGCACCGATTAGTGACACCCATGGCCCGTTGCCCAAGAGCACTTGCTTTACAGTATTTGCTCAGGCACCGATGGTGGCGTTGCAATTACCCCCAGACCAGGCGGTGGCAGGTGAGGCGCAGGCGCTAGTTGATGGTATAGAATATTTGCGTCAGGTTTGTGCGCACTTGGGTTACCAGGTATTGGCCTAAATTTTGGCACCCCATTGCCACATATCTTGTGGTTGTTCCTCGATGGCTTGAATGCGTTTGCGCAATTGTTCAGCTACTGCTTGCGTAATTTGTGAACGGGGTCGATCGGCAGGGTACAGGATACCGAATTTGAATAGTATCTCTGGTGTAAAGGGACGAAATACTATTTTGCCCGGTTGCGCGAAAGAGCAGTAGCTGCTCACCGAAATGGGGTCCATGATACAGACGCCCAGCCCCCGTTCCACAAAGCGTAATGCCGGAATAAAAAAGCGGGTTTGCAGGCGTACATTCATTTGATGGCCGCCAGCACCAAATAGTTGCTGGAGCGCATGGAAGGTCACATGGTCCGGGTGCAGAGTAATCATGGGCTCATTATCCAGCAAGGCTGGAGTAATGACCTGACTGTCAGCCAACGGGTGATCAGCCGGCAGGGCACAGACACAGGCTAGGGCAAAAGTTTCCTTCTCAATGGCAGGATCTTTATCGGTTATTTCTGCCAGACCCAGATCATACTGGGCGGAAGCCACCCATTCCTTCACATCTTCAGAAGTGCGTGTTTGCAGGGATGCGCGTACCTTGGGATGTTGTTCTAGAAAGTCGGCAATCAGGTCCGTCATAAAGAAGCTGGAAGGCCCGGGCATGGAGCCGATGCGCAGGAAGCCGTATTGTTTATTCTGGATATCTTTAACGGTTTGGCTGACATCGTTGATACGAGTAAAGATTGCCTCTACTTCATGGTAGACATAATTGGCTTCTGGTGTAGGGTATAAACGTTTTTTGCGGCGTTCAAATAACTGGAAGCCGATATCCTTCTCCAGCGAACTGATCATCATACTAACAGCTGGTTGGCTTTTAAACAGTTGGTTGGCTGCCTGCGAAACAGATCCTGTTAACATCACAGCCCGAAACGCTTCCATATGGCGCAGGTTCATGGTTTTTGCCCTTTATTTATCAGTAAGTATTATTAACTATATCTGAAAAACATATTTATTTTATATTTTTTTGTGAATATGTTTAGTTAGTGACAAAAGTGCTCTTCTGTATACTGCTTAAGTAAAGCTTCAAAAGTCTGCAGAAAAGCCTGTTTTAGCCCGGAAGCTGGTGCGTGGTCGTTGAAAATAACGCCATATTCAAAGGCAACAGTGGGCAGAAAAGGCCTTACTGCGCCGCCGAGACGACTATGGTGGATGGCGGTAAAAGGATCAATAATCGATATTCCCATACCTTCCATTACCAGATTAACAGCCGCCAAAGAAAGTGGTGTTTCCATTTTTATATTAGGTGTTACCGCCGCGGTTTGCAGTACGGCATCCACCTTTAAGCGTGTCAGGGTGCCCTGACTAAGGGCCACAAAAGGCTGATCTTCAAGGTCTGCGGCAGTAATGCTATGTAGCGCAGTTAAAGCATGATCGGGGGGTAGAATACACACACATTGGGCATGGTATTGGCGCACCAGATCGATGCCTGGGGCCTTTGCAGGCAAGGCGACAAAGCCCAGATCGCATTGTTGTGATGCCACCATGCCGGCCACTGTCTGGGTGCGGTTCACCTGCATGGAGACAAATACCTCAGGGCGCTCGATGTTGAACTGATTTACTACCCGCGGCAGAAAACCGTTAATCAGAGCCGGCATGGTGGCCAGTTGCAAGTGTCCGACCCTGCTTTGGCGGATATGATTGGCAACTTGGGCAATGCGATCCAGCCCTACAAAAGATCTGGATACCTCCTCGAACAGGGCTAAGCCCTCACTAGTGGCAAACAGACGACCTTTGCGGCGGTGAAATAAAGGAAATTGCAGATCTGCTTCCAGATCCCGGATTAAACGAGTGACGGCTGGCTGTGAAATATGCAGCATGCTGGCGGCATTCGTTACACTGCCGGTCAGAACGATAGCGCGAAAGGCTTCAAGGGCACGAAATGTCATCATAAACAACAGTATAAACCATAATATTTTGTTATGGAATGGTTGAAAAATGGTATTTGAATTATATGTTTGGGTTGTTTATTGTGGTTCTACAAGATTAGGTCAGCCCATTATAAAGCAGGTGGTAATTTTGGTGCAGTATGATGTTACCGTTATTGGTGGTGGGGTAGTAGGAGCCTCAGTAGCAATGGGTCTAGCCCGCAAGGGATTGCAAACAGTCGTGCTGGATGAAGGTGATATGGCTTATCGCGCCAGCCGTGGAAACTTTGGACTGGTTTGGGTGCAGAGTAAGGGGGCAGGCTGTCCCGACTATGCTGAATGGACTCGCTGTTCGGCTGCTTTGTGGCCACATTTTGCCCAGCAGTTGCAAGATGAGGTTGGCATTGATGTGGCTTACCGACAAAGTGGTGGCTTGGATCTTTGTTTTAGCGAGCAGGAGTTAGCCGCCAGTGCTACCAAAATTGCCGCACTAAATAGCCATGCGCCCAGTGCAGGTTTATATAGCCAACTGGACCGCAACAGTCTGCAGGAGATGATTGGACCACTGGGCAGTAGCGTAGTGGGGGCAGGCTATTCGCCGTTGGATGGTGATGTTAATCCGCTTAAGTTGCTGCAGGCTATGCATGCCGCGTTGCAGCGTTATGGTGGTGATTATCAAGCCAACTGCAGGGTGGCCAATATAGAGCGTAGGGGGGATGAGTTTGTTATTAATATCCCCCATAGTCGAATCACTAGTCATAAAATTGTATTGGCAGCGGGCCTGGGGAATATCAGTCTGGGAGCATATTTGGGACTGGATGTGCCAATACGTCCATTGCGAGGTCAGATTTTGGTGTCGGAGCGTATGCCGACTTTTTTGTCGATGCCTACTTCTATCGTGCGACAAACGGAAGATGGCACCGTGCTGATGGGTGATTCAAAAGAAGATGTGGGTTTTGATGATGGTACCGATATGCAGGTAGCCAGTGCTATTGCCCAGCGGGGTATTATGGCATTTCCACAATTAGCTGCCACGCGCATTATTCGTTGCTGGGGGGCATTGCGCATTATGACGCGTGATGGTCTGCCGCTCTATGCTAACCCGTCAGACGAGCCTGGAGTCTATATATTAAATGGTCATAGTGCCGTTACTCTGGCTGCTGTGCATAGTAAACAGGTGCCAGACTGGATTGCTGGAGCCACAAAACCACCGCAAATTGCTGCCTTTGGGTTGGAGCAACGCCATGTTTGTTAAGGTCGGAAAGGTCAGTAATACCAAGATGGTCACCCTGTCGATTGCTGGTCAGCCCGTATCTGTACCTGATGGCAGTACGGTGGCTGCGGCGTTACTGCGTAGTGACAGGAGTTGTCGCACTACACCCTCTCAGCACAGTCCACGCGGCCCTTATTGTATGATGGGCGTATGTTTTGACTGTCTGGTGACCATTGACGGCCAAGCCGGGCAACAAGCCTGCATGATCAAGGTACAAGAAGGCATGCATATAGTGCTAAACAATGGGGGCACAGCAGAATGAATAGCACTTATGATCTGGTGGTGGTTGGTGCCGGTCCGGCCGGTATGGCTGCTTGCATCCAGGCCTGTCAACATGGTTTGCGTGTGCTCTTGCTGGATGAACAGGATGGGGTTGGTGGTCAGATATATCGCGGCTTGGATAACTTATCGGTGACTGGGCCATGGGTGGATGGCGATACCCTATTAGCAGGGCAAACTTTAGTGGCTGCATGGCGTGATTGTGATTGTGATTACCATGGTGGTGCCAGCGTATGGAATATCACCCCCGCCGGGGAGATAGGCTATACCCGCAATGGAGAAGCTCGTATGCTGCAGGCTCAGGCTATCATTCTGGCCACTGGTGCCATGGAACGTCCATTTCCGATCAAAGGCTGGACTCTGCCCGGAGTGATGACCGTTGGTGGGGCTCAAATCCTGCTCAAAACAGAAGGTTTGGCCGCCAACCATGCGGTGTTTGTTGGTATGGGGCCACTGCTTTATCTCACTGCTTATCAGTATATTCAGGCAGGGGTTAAGGTACAGGCAGTGCTCGATACCACGCCTAACTATGGCCGCCAGCCCTGGTTGGTTGTTCGTGGTCTTGTTGGGGGTGCGGGTGATCTGTTTGATGGTATACATATGCTGGCGGCCCTGCGGCGTCATGGTGTGCAACATATTACCCGGGTTAAAGCTGTTGAGTTGATTGGTAAGGATACTGTTAGCGGGTTGGCCTATCATCGTCGAGGGCGGTGGCAGCAACTGCAAACAGAGCATGTGTTCTTGCATCAGGGGGTGGTGCCCAATACCAGTCTTACCATGGCTGGTGGTTGTGAGCATACATGGGATGCATCGCAGCTATGCTGGCGGCCCAAGACAGATAGCTGGGGGGCAACCAGTGTCAAGAGTATTTATCTGGCTGGTGATGGCCGTCGTATTGCTGGTGCCCGGGCAGCTCCATCACAAGGGGCTTTGGCAGCGTTGCAGGTTGCTTGCCAACTGCAACGTATCAGTCCGGAACAGCGGGATGCAGAGGCTGCTGTATGGCGCAAGGATTTGCGTCGGGCCACGGCTTTGCGGCCTTGGTTGGATGCGGTATTTCAGCCGCCCCAAAGCAATCGCCTGCCAGCATCTGATGCTACTTTGGTGTGCCGTTGTGAAGAGGTGACTGCAGGTGAAGTTAAGGCGGCACTGGCTATGGGATGTCCCGGGCCAAATCAGGTCAAAAGCTTTACGCGCTGCGGTATGGGGCCTTGTCAGGGGCGTCAGTGCGGTTTGACCTTAACAGAAATGTCGGCCCAGGCCTTACAGACCAGCCCGGATGCAGTGGGGCACTTGCGCCTTAGAATGCCAGTCAAACCCCTTACTTTTCAGGCTCTCGCTAACTTGACTGAGGCCATACAAGAAAACGAGGCTGGTTGTGAACATCGTTGATGTGGCTATTATTGGGGGTGGCTTGCATGGCTGTTCTGCCGCCCTGCATTTGGCGCAACTTGGCGCGCGTGTGGTGCTGCTAGAGCAAAATACTCTGGGGCAGCATGCTTCAGGGGTCAACGCAGGTGGGGTGAGGACTTTGAACCGCCATATAACGGAAGTACCACTGGCACTGCAGGCGCAATCCATGTGGCACAAGATTGAGCAGTTGGTGGATGATGATTGTGGCTTCAGAGCCAGCAGTCAGCTACGTCTGGCACTGGATAAAGAAGGTGTTGTGGCTTTGCAGCAGCGCCACCGGCAATTGCGGGCGTTGGGTTATGACCATGAGCAGTGGTTGGATGCGGCTCAGGTCAGGGAACAGGTGCCTGAGGTTAATCCAGCATGCCGTGGTGGTTTGATGGTAGCAGCTGACGGCCATGCGGATCCCGTGCGAACAGTCACTGCTTTTGCGCACAAATTACAGCAATTGAAAGTTGATGTCAGGCAACGGACAGCGGTCACTAACCTACGCCAAAGGCAAGGACAGTGGCAGATTCAGGCGGGCACTGAGCGTATTTTGGCGGCTCGGGTGCTGAATTGTGGTGGTGCATGGGGAGACCGCATTGCCAATTGGATGGGAGACCAGTTGGCGTTGCAGGCGCGGGCACCGATGCTGATGGTAACAGCAAGCATAGCCCATTTTCTGCGACCTGTTATTGGTATTGAGGGACGTATGTTGTCATTTAAGCAGCGCAGTAATGGTACGGTGCTGGTAGGCGGTGGCTATCTGGGTAAGGCGGACCGGCAAGTTGGCAGGGCGCAGTTGAATTGCTCAGGTTTGCGCTCTAGTGCTCGCACTGTGCTGGAGGTTTTTCCAGCTATGGCCGGAGTTAATATTATCCGGGCCTGGGCCGGGCTGGAAGGATATACACCTGATCAGTTGCCTTATTTAGGCCGG
This sequence comes from Gammaproteobacteria bacterium, assembly GCA_030748435.1. GTDB lineage: Bacteria > Pseudomonadota > Gammaproteobacteria > Pseudomonadales > Balneatricaceae > Njordibacter. The sequence continues at coordinate 14,811 of JASMLZ010000090.1, forward strand.
GGGCGCCAGCAAGGGGCGTTCCATGCCTTTGGGTTTTCAGCCCATGGTTTTCAGCTTGCTCCTTTTGTGGGCAAAATCATGGCTGAGATGATATTGGGCGAAAATGATCACCGCAGCTTGTTGCAGCCCTTTACACCAGACCGTTTAAGACTAGGTGATTAGATTTATATATAACAAAAACTGATAAAGTGTTAAAGAAATAATATTTGAATTTATATTTTTGGGGTTTGATAATGATTGTTGTGCTGTATTTCTCAGGTCTGCTTTTAAGACTTGGTAAAAAAATAATAATGATGGAGCAGACAGATACCTTCTATTTATCCAATTTTTCTTCTGTATTAATCCGGTTTGGACGTGGCTTGCCATGGTGCTGGGCTGTTAAGGTATAGGAGTATTTACTGGGTCCACACTAGTGCAGGCTCAGGAAGAAATTTTTTTGCCGGGCTGGTACCGGCTAAAAAGTAATCGGGACTATTGGTCCTGAATAATCTCCAGATCAGTTGTTGCCTGCGGGCGGCAATGACTCGGAAAACAACCTGAAGCCGCACTTTTATGGTGGTTTAAGGAAATAGCAGTTAACTCAAATCAGGAGTCTTAAGATGATAAAAAAAGTAAAATTTCTGGCCGCTATAGCAGGCTTTACCATGGCCATGTCGGGTGCCGTCGCTCAGGCAGAAGATATGACTTTCTGGCGTATTGGCACCGGTGGTGCAGGTGGTACCTACTTCCCCATTGGCGGTTTGATTTCCAATGCCATTTCCAGTCCTCCGGGTGCTCGTTCCTGTGATAAGGGTGGTACTTGTGGTGTGCCTGGTCTGGTTGCCATTGCGGTTTCCACTAATGCTTCCGTAGCTAATGCCAATGCCATTCATGCAGGTCAATTGGATGCTGGTCTGGCCGGTGCCCAGACTGTGGTGCAGTCCTATAACGGTGAAGGCAAGTTTGTTGGTAACAAAAAGGACAAGATTCGTGTTATCGCCAACCTGTATCCGGAAGATATGCATCTGGTTCTGGCTGAAGGTACTAGTTTGAACAGCTTAAAGGATCTGAACGGTATGGATATCGGTGTTGCAGCTGCGGGTTCTGGTACACAGGTATCGGTACGCATGATCCTGCAACATTATGGTATTAAGGCGAATGAAAACGAACTTAATCTGGGCCAAAGTACCCAGCGTCTGGCTGATGGTCAATTGGATGCATTTTTCTATGCCGGCGGTACACCGTTTGCGGCCTTGATTCAGTTGGGTTCTACCAAGGGCTTTAGCCTGTACAAGTTCTCTGCTGATGAAATCAAAACCATCAATAAGATTATTCCTTACTATGTTGAGTCCAATATTCCGGCCGGAACCTACGAGAATATCACCACTGATACACCAACGGTGGCGGTTAATGGCCAGTTTATTACCTCAGTTGATCAGCCGGAAGAGCTGGTGTATGGCGTAACCAAGGCACTGTGGAGCAAGAAAACCCGCAGTTTACTGGACAAAGGTCATTCTAAGGGTAAGGCCATTCAGCTTGAAACCGCACTTAAAGGTGTGCTGATCCCACTGCACCCAGGTGCAGAAAGGTTCTACAAAGAAATTGGCATGATTGACTAAATTAGCCAACACCATCCGCGGGCTTAATGCCGGCTTTTATAAGCTGGCATTAAGAGGCCGTGTAAAAACGTCATAAGCACAGGCGGGACAAGACAAAATTTGACCAAAAAGCGCAGTTTACATGCCATAAATAAGTATTTTGAGTCAAATTGTAAGGCCATATAGCCCTGTGCAGTAGTTTTTACACAGCCTCATTAAGCCCGTATTTAGCAATATATTTTCAACCCATAGCACTAGTGGAAAAGCATATGGCAGAGCTAGATCTGAAACACGCAGAAAAACTGGAAAAGCAGTACGACTCAAGTCTGCAAAGTCGTCCCATTGGGCCATGGCTAATGCGTTTTACTTTAGTATTTTCAGTGATATTTGCAGCCTATCACTATATAACTGCAGGCATTGGTGTGCCTATTGATTACTGGCATATGGGTGTCCATATGGCAGGTGTTATTTTACTTATTTTTATTGGTTTTCCGGCCCTAAAGAAAGGCGATGCCTGGCAGCTGCATGCCAACTCCTGGTGGTGCTATGGCAATGTGCCTATCTGGGATTGGTTGCTGATTATGGTGGGCGTAACTGCCTCGCTTTATATTGGGTTTACCTGGTACGGCTTTGAAATAGACTTTCTCGGCTTGCAGTGGAGCTTGCCAGAACAGGTTATGCGTCAGGGCAACCCAGCCTTAGCAGATGTGATTTTTGGTACTGGCCTGATTTTGGTGCTGTTAGAGGCTGTGCGGCGTTCACTGGGTATCGTGGTGCCGATTATTATCCTGCTGTTTACCGCTTATGCTGTATTTGGTCAGTATATTCCGGTGCAGGCTATTAAACATCCGGGCATCAACTGGGCTCAGTATATCAACAATATGTATTTCCCTGCTGAGGGCATCTATGGGGTTACCTTATGGATCGTTTCCACCGTAGTATTCCACTTTGTTCTGTTTGGGGTTTTAGCCCAGCGTATGGGTCTGGGTCAGTTTTTTGTTGATATAGCGACTGTCGCTGCCGGTCGTTATACGGGTGGTCTGGCCAAGGTCAGTGTGGTGTCATCGGCCTTTTTTGGTACCATTTCCGGCTCCTCCATTGCTAATACCGTATCCACTGGTTCCCTGACTATTCCCAATATGAAACGTATGGGGTATCCGGGCCATTTAGCTGGTGGTGTGGAATCTGCTTCCAGTGCTGGTGGTATGATTACGCCACCGATTATGGGTGCTGCCGCTTTTATAATGGCCGAGTTTCTCGAATTACCTTATACCACCATCGTGATGGCGGCTTTGGTGCCGGCGGCCATGCACTATATAGGTGTGCTGTGTATCGTCCACTTTCAGGCCAAACGGCTGGGCTTGAAGGGTATGCCTCGGGAAGAAATTCCCAAGCTAATGGCGGTGATCCGCAAGGGCTGGCCCACGATTATTCCACTGGCTACTCTGGTCTATGTCTTATTTAGTGGCTATTCGCCGCATATGGCTGCCTTCTGGGGCATTACCGCTGCCCTAGTGGTGGGGCTGATCAACCCCCTGCATCGTATAGGTCTGGCCGATATTATTGACGGCTGTATTACGGGCGTGCGTTACGCGCTTTCTGTGGGTGCTGTGTGTGCGGCCATTGGTATTGTTGTTGGGGTGGTGAATTCTACCGGTCTTGGTTTTCGACTGGGCTTTATGGTGGCCAATGGTGCCCAGACCATTGCTGAAAACTTTCATAGTCTGCTTGCCTGGGTGCCCCTGATGGAGTTGACGATCAGTGACTTGACCCTGTTTGTATCACTGGTGCTGATCGCCATTACCTGTATTCTTATGGGTGCTGGTCTGCCCACTACCGCGCTGTATATTATGCTTGCCACAGTGGCTCAACCTACCTTGGCCAATTTGGGTGTCCCTGGTCTGGCATCTCATTTGTTTGTGCTCTATTACGGTGTTATTTCCGAAATCACCCCGCCAGTTTGTGCCTCAGCCTATGCTGCTGCCGGTATTGCCGGAGCCAACCCCTTTAAAACGGGCGTATCAGCATTTTCACTGGGTATTGCCAAACTGATGGTGCCCATGGTGTTTGTTTATTCACCCGCTATGCTGATTGTGCTGGATGATTACTTTACTTGGGCTGAATTTCTTCATACTACCCTGACCTGTGCTTTGGGTGTGGTGATGATGGCCACGGCTGTAAGCGCCTGGTTTATTGCTCCTATGCCTTTATTAATGCGGTTGTTAATGGCGTTAGCTGGCATCTTTATGGTAGCACCTGGCAGCACCTCCGATATGTACTCTTTGCTACTGGCTCTGCCTGTATTGATTCAGCAAGTTATGGCGTGGCGACAGCGACAAGGTTTGGTAGGTGCTCATGGCTGAGCAAGAGCCCAGGACTGCTGTTGTTATTGGTGCTGGTATTGTCGGTACTTGTACAGCATTAGCCCTACAGGAAAAGGGTTTTAGTGTTACTGTGGTGGATCCTGAAGGGCCTTCGGAAGGCGCCAGTTATGGCAATGCTGGAGTGATATCACCCTGGTCTTGCGTACCTCAGTCCATACCAGGCCTATGGAAGAATGTGCCCCGTTGGCTACTGGACCCGCAAGGGCCCTTAGCCATTCGTTGGACGCATTTGCCTTTTTTGTTACCTTGGTTACTGCGCTTTTTGCAGGCTGGTCGGTTGCATCGGCTACCGGATATAGCTACAGCTATGCTGGCGATAAATAGGCCTAGTCTGGCTCATTATCGACGACTGTTAGCAGGTACGGGTGCTGAAGATCTGTTACTAGAGTGTAAGTATTTACATGTCTATCGGCATATTGACGGGGCCGACCCAAACAGTTTAAGTTGGCGCTTACGAGAGGAATTTGGCGTGCCCCTTGAAGTCTTGCGTGGCGGTGCTGTGCAAGAAGTGGAGCCCGAATTATCTCCTGATATCCAATCAGCTATGGCCATCAAACAACAAGGGCGCACCGTAAATCCGGGACGCCTGGGACAGGTTTTGGCACATAAGGCTATGGGCTTGGGGGTGGAATTTCTGCCCCATAAGGTGCATGCCATTGTGCCCTTAACGGAGGGTGGTTATCGCGTTGATACTGACCAAGCGGCTATAACCACCAGAACTCTGGTAGTGGCGGCAGGTGTCTGGTCAGCTCGTTTACTTGCTACCCTTGGGGTGCGTGCTCCTTTGGAAGCTGAACGAGGCTATCATCTGATGTTTCGGGACCCGGGTATTAGCATCAATCATTCCGTTATGGACTCGAAATACAAGTTTGTTACCAGTTCCATGGAAGGCGGCGTGCGTAGTGCTGGAACCGCGGAGTATGCAGGCCTTAATGCCGCTCCTGACTATCGCCGGGCAGAGATTTTTAAGGCTTTGGCCAGTGATCTATTCCCCAATCTTAATACGGATTCGACCGAGGCCTGGATGGGCTCACGTTCATCAACCCCTGACTCCTTGCCCTATATTGGCAAGGTACCCGGTTATGCTGGCATGTTTTGTGCCTTTGGCCATGGCCATCTGGGACTAACCGGGGCACCGGAAACTGGCAGGCTAGTGGCAACTCTGGCGCATGGTGATAGTGCGGAGATTAATCTTGAGCCTTATAGTCTGGCTCGTTTTAAGAGTTGATATATGGACTTGTCCATATTACGGTTAAGTGCCTGCTTAGGTTGTACCCTTGTCTATGGGGCAGGCTAGGCGCCAATATTCTGTTACCATGCTGAAGTGGTCGAATAACCAGTTTTTCGCCCAACAATGGGGTCAAAACTATCATCATAGCTATGCTTTCGGTATAATCACGCGCTTGATTTTCAGGTGTAGCTATGTTCGAAATAAACCCCTATATCCAAACTATAAAAGACCTTGCTGAGCGCACTCATGTGCTAAGGGGGTATCTTTGACTATGCTGGCAAGCAGGAACGGCTGGTAGAGGTTGAGCGTGAGCTTGAGCAACCGGATGTGTGGCATGACCCTGATAATGCGCAGGCTTTGGGTAAAGAACGCTCTGGTTTGGAGAGTGTTGTCAAAACCATTGATGCTATGGATAGTGGCCTCGTAGATGCGCGTGACCTGCTCGACCTTGCCGTAGAGGAAAATGATGCTGATGCCTTGGCTGATGTGCAGGCCGAGTTGCAGGACTTGCAGGATCAGTTGGGCAAACTCGAATTTCGCCGTATGTTTGCCGGTGAAATGGATGAGAACGCCTGTTTTCTGGATATTCAATCTGGTTCTGGCGGCACCGAGGCGCAAGACTGGGCCAATATGATGCTGCGTATGTATCTGCGCTGGGGCGAACAAAAAGGTTTTAAAGTTGAATTGATGGAGGTCAGTGATGGTGACGTTGCTGGCATCAAAAGTGCGACCATTAAGTTCGATGGTGAATATGCCTTTGGTTGGCTGCGCACAGAAACGGGTGTGCATCGTTTAGTGCGTAAGTCACCATTTGATTCCGGGGGCCGACGCCATACATCTTTTGCTTCGGTATTTGTATCCCCGGAAATTGATGACAACGTAGAAATTGATATCAACCCGGCCGACCTGCGAGTGGATACTTATCGTGCCAGTGGTGCTGGTGGACAGCATGTAAACAAAACCGACTCGGCTATTCGTATTACCCACGAACCATCGGGTATTGTTGTGCAGTGTCAGAGTCAGCGTTCTCAGCATCAGAACCGTGACTTTGCTATGAAGCAGTTGCGGGCCAAGCTGTATGAGCGAGAAATGCTGAAACGCCAAGAAGCCGCACAAGCCATGGAGGATTCGAAGTCTGACATAGGCTGGGGTAGCCAGATCCGTTCCTATGTGCTTGATGATCAGCGTATAAAAGATTTGCGCACTGGCGTGCAGAGCAGCAACTGCGATAAGGTGCTGGACGGGGATTTAGATGAATTTATCGAGGCCAGTCTTAAGGCAGGCCTGTAACCATGGGAATATCTTTTGCATCATGAGTAACGCAAGTAATAACCCTGCAGCTATGCAGGATGACAATAAGCTAATCGCTGAACGCCGGGCCAAGTTGGCCGAGCGGCGTGAGCAAGGTAATGCCTTTCCTAATGACTTTCGTCGTGATAGTTATGCGCAGGACCTGCAAGATCAATACGGTGCAGAAAGCAAGCCGGACTTGGAAGACAAGGCTTTGCCGGTTAAGGTCGCTGGCCGTATCCTGCGTAATCGTGGTGCCTTTATCGAAATTCAGGATGGCTCTGGCCGTATTCAGTTATATGTTAATCGTAAGGCCCTAAGCCCTGAACACCTGGCTGATATTAAGTCCTGGGATCTGGGTGATATTGTCGGCGCTGCTGGTACTTTGCAGAAGTCTGGCAAGGGTGACCTGTTTGTCGATATGCAAGCCCCACAGTTGTTGACCAAGGCCTTGCGTCCCCTGCCTGACAAACATCACGGTCTGGCGGATCAGGAGATGCGTTATCGACAGCGTTATGTTGATTTGATTGTCAACGATGATTCTCGTGAGACCTTCCGTAAGCGTACGCAGATTGTAGAAGCGATTCGTCAATTCCTGATTCGTCACCAGTTTATGGAAGTGGAAACACCCATGATGCAGGTGATTCCCGGTGGTGCTAGTGCCAAGCCGTTTGTCACCTACCATAATGCTCTGGATATGGAAATGTTTCTGCGTATTGCGCCGGAACTGTATCTTAAGCGCTTGGTAGTGGGTGGTTTTGAACGGGTATTTGAAATCAACCGTAATTTTCGCAACGAAGGCCTGTCCACGCGCCACAATCCTGAATTCACCATGCTTGAGTTCTATTGGGCCTATGCCGATTATGAAGACCTGATGAATCTGACTGAAGCCATGTTACGGGAAGTGGCTGCTCAGGTTCTGGGTAGCACACAGGTGCATTATCAGGGTAACGACTATGATCTGGCGGCACCGTTTAAGCGTATATCGGTGTTTGATTCCATCCTGCACTACAACCCTGATATCAGTGCCGCACAGTTGGCTGATGAAACGGCGGCTCGAGCCATTGCCAGTAGTCTTGGTATTCCACTTAAAGATTCCTGGGGTTTGGGTAAGGTACAGATTGAAATCTTTGAAAAGACCGTAGAAGATCTCCTCGATGCGCCCACGTTTATTACCCAGTACCCAGCTGAAGTTTCACCCCTGTCGCGCCGCAATGATGCTGATCCATTTGTCACTGATCGCTTTGAGTTCTTTGTCGGTGGACGTGAAGTGGCCAATGGTTTCTCTGAGCTCAACGATGCAGAAGATCAAGCACAGCGTTTTATGGCTCAAGTAGCTGAAAAGGATGCTGGTGACGATGAAGCCATGCATTATGATGAAGATTATGTTACTGCTCTGGAGTACGGTCTGCCACCAACGGCAGGAGAAGGCATTGGCATTGATCGCTTGGTCATGTTTTTGACCGATGCAGCGTCCATTCGTGATGTGTTGTTATTCCCGCATATGCGGCCCGAAGCCAAGTAGGCCTTAGGCCTGCTGAAGTGGTGCATAGTGGGGAGCGTCTTGCTCCCCACAATAGCTAGAGCTTTATGCGCTCAAATACCTGTTGATCAATACTATAGGGCAGGGCTTGCAGTTCGATTTGGCTGTGGTCTGCCTCGCCTATTGTCAGAGGCTCGTTTTCTGCTTTAATATTGATAACCGCGGTCAGCCAGTAATCCTTGTCCTCGGCGCGTGCCAGACTGGTGATCTGGCCGACATTGCTACGGGCACCGGCAGTGATAGGCATGCCTGTTTGCAGTGTTGTTGCGGTGTTAATACGGCCTATATAAAGATGGCGTTTTAATTTGCCCAGATACTGCATACGAGCTACTATTTCCTGCCCTGTGTAACAGCCCTTATGGAAGTCAATGCTGCCCAGTTCCTGCAAATTTAGCATTTGTGGCACATACTCACCGCTGATGCTGTCATTGACATAAATCAGACCATCTTTGATCTGGCTTATTTCCCATGCTGCTGTAGAGGTTGGCTGAGCGTGGTTACCTAATTGCTGCCAGATAGACTGTGCGGTGGCAAGTTGGCAATACACCACATAGCGTTGTTGTATGGTGCTGGTGCAGAAGACGAACCCCTGATCAAATTGTCTCACCTCTCCCTGGGTTGCAGGCATAGTAACCAATTGCTGTACTGCGGTGTGGGCTTGGGCACCCCAGATACCCAGACATATCCAGTCTGTATCCTGACTGTGTAGTTGGGCCTTGGAAAAAACAATGTACTTGCTTAGATTGGCCTGGACTGCTGGTATGACATCTGCTGCCATATGCAGTATAAAATCCTGCTTGACTTGCAACAGGTCAAAATTAGCAATAACGCTACCTTTGGGTGTGCAGTATGCGCCAGCTAGCCACTGTTCGGCAGTAAGCTTGTTAAGGTCACAAGTTAATTGACCTTGCAAAAATTTATGGGCATCCGGACCACTGACTGTCAAATGGCCATAGTTAGACAAATCAGTCAGGTAGGTGTCGGCATCAGTATCAGAGTTGTTTTCAGCAGCCTCTATACCACCCTGAGGCAGGTGCGTGAAACCTTGTTGTTGCAAAAAATCGCGCCAATAGTGCATAACAGATAAAACCAGATCGAATTAGTTGGCCTAGATCAGGAGATTATCCGCCTTAACGCCTAAAATAACCAGCCGTTTTGCGTTAAAATGAGGGCAATATAAATGATGGTAAATATGCAGGTGTCTAAGCCATGTTAAATGCAACAGAGTTAAAGCGTCAGATCTGGCATAGTCGGCGTGGTATGTTAGAGCTAGACGTTTTGTTGGAGCCCTTTGCGCGACATGAGCTCGCTAATCTGGAAGCTGACCAGCAGTTGGTGTATATACGTTTGTTGGCGCAGCAAGATCCGGATTTGTTTGCCTGGTTTATGGGTCAAGAAATATGCGACGATAAGGAACTCGCCGACATGATTGAACGGATTCAACAATATGCAACCACTGGACCTGTATCTTAAGCCTTCCCGTTATCTGACTATCATAGCTATTATTGGCTGGATCTTGCTGGTAAGCCTTTGTTTGACGGTTAACCCGCCCTGGTGGCAGAGCCTGGTTTTTGCGGTTGTTGCCTTGTGGCGTTTGATTATCTGGTTGCGGCATTATGCCTGGTTGCAAACAGATAGCAGCTTGCAGCGTATTCAGGCAGGTGGCAGTGGTTGGCGAGTGAGTTTGGCTAATGGTGTTGTTTGCCCCGTACAGCTAGTTTCTGGCTGTCGCTTTATACCAGGTTTGATTGTTTTACACTTTACCTTGCCTAGCAAGCGCAAGCTGTGGTGGTTGCTCTTGGCAGATAGTGCTGACATTCAAGCCCTGAGACGTTTGCGAGTATGGGGCCGCTGGGGATCATCCTAAAAACCTCAGTTGAACACAGTTTCATAGCATTGCAACGTCTTACGTAAGATATAAGCGATCAACTGAGCTTTTTGCGATCACACCCAGTGATAGTTGTGGGGTGTCAGTATGGTATTGCGTGGCACACTGGCGGTATTAGGGTAATCCAGTGTGTAATGTAAGCCCCGGCTTTCTTTACGCTGTTGCGCTGAAGCAATGATCAGGCTGGCTACCAAAGCAAGATTGCGCAGTTCCACCAGATCGCTGGTCACTCGGTAGTTACTATAAAACTCATTAATTTCCCCTAGCAACAGATCTACTCGGTGTTGCGCTCGCTTCAGGCGTTTGTTGGTGCGCACAATGCCCACATAGTCCCACATAAAGCGTCTTAGTTCGTCCCAGTTATGAGACAGGATAACGTCTTCATCAGAGTCGGTCACCTTGCTGGTATCCCAGGATTTGATTACGGGGCGGCATATTTCTGCTGGCCATGTGGTGGTAATATGGCGGGCTGCGGACTGGGCATACACGAAACATTCCAGTAATGAGTTGCTGGCCAGACGGTTGGCACCATGCAAACCGGTAAAAGCGGTTTCGCCAATGGCATACAGACCTTCGATATCGGTTAAACCATGTTCGTTGGTCATAATACCGCCACAGGTATAATGAGCAGCGGGTACCACGGGAATAGGGTCTTGACTGATATCGATACCATAGGTCAGGCAGCGCTCATAAATAGTGGGGAAGTGCTCGACAATAAAGTCTTTACCCCGATGGGAGATATCCAGATAAACGCAATCATCACCGGAACGCTTCATTTCATGGTCTATCGCTCGCGCTACTATGTCTCTTGGGGCAAGCTCGAGCCGATCGTCAAAACGCTGCATAAAGGCGTCACCGTTGGCCAAGCGTAGTTTGCCGCCTTCGCCTCGTACTGCTTCAGAGATTAAGAATGACTTGGCTTTGGGGTGATATAGGCAGGTTGGGTGGAATTGATTGAATTCCATATTGGCAATCCGACAGCCGGCACGCCAGGCCATGGCAATGCCATCACCTGAAGAGCCGTCGGAATTACTGGTATATAAATAAACCTTGCTGGCACCGCCAGTAGCTAAGACCACGGCCTGGGCACTATAGCTGTCAATATGGCCAGTTTGCTGATCCATAATATAGGCGCCAATACAGCGGTTGCCAGGCAGATCAGTTTTGGCGTTGGTGATCAGATCAACAGCGACCTTATGGGTTAGCAGGGAAATGTTTTTGGCTTCCGTAGCCCGCTGTAACAGGGTTTCAGACACTGCCCAGCCGGTGCGATCAGCAGCATGAATAATGCGCCGGTGACTGTGACCACCTTCTTGTGTAAGGTGGTAACCTGTAGGGTCATCATTATCGGGAGTGAATGGTACTTGTTGTCCAATTAGCCAGTCTATGCTTTGTTTGGCGTTTTCTATGGTAAATCGAATGGCTTTGTTATTACCCAGTTTGGCACCTGCTTCGATGGTATCCTGAATATGATTCTGGATATCATCAGTCGGATCCAGCACGGCGGCAATACCACCTTGGGCACGGGAGGAGGAGCCCGCACTAAGTTCCCGTTTACTAATGATAGCAACTCTTTTGTCCAGCGGTAGTTGCAATGCTAGACTAAGGCCGGCGGCACCTGAGCCAATAACGAGAACATCATAGTCAAATTGTTGTTGCATAGAGGAACTCACCAATTATGCTTGGGTCTTAGGGTAGACTTTATTGCCTTTGCAGGGCCAAAGGGCATTATAGCTACTTTATATGGACTTTTGTATATTGTATGCTAGTGCACCAACTACATTATAGTGGCGACTTCAGCGTTGTTCTTGTGTACTTGTTACATGCCCCCATAAACCACATTAATAGAAATGATTGAGGAATTATCTTGTCCGATACGCAAGTCACGGATCAGCAGTTGGTAGAGCGCGTGCAAGCGGGAGATAAGCGTGCCTTCGATTTACTGGTGTTAAAATACCAGCATAAAATTATCAGCCTGGTAGGGCGCTATGTTAAGGATCAGCATGAAGCCATGGATGTCAGCCAGGAAGCGTTTATCAAAGCTTACCGCGCCTTGCAGAATTTTCGTGGTGACAGCCAGTTTTATACCTGGCTGTATCGTATTGCTATCAATACGGCAAAAAACTATCTGGTAGCCAAGGGGCGCAGGCCACCTGATCAGGACGTTGATGCTGATGAACAGGCCGACTATGGGTTTGCTGAGGCCATGACTGATGCTGAAACGCCGGAAAACCTGTTAGCCAGAGACGAGCTGCAGGACAGGGTGTTTGCGACTCTTGAAAGTCTGCCTGATGACTTAAAAACAGCCCTTTCTCTGCGTGAGTTTGAAGGTTTAAGTTATGAGCAAATAGCTGAAGTGATGGATTGCCCTGTGGGCACTGTGCGCTCACGCATTTTCCGTGCTCGTGAAGCTATTGATAAGGTAGTCGCCAAATATATGTAAGCCGGCCTACTGCTAAAGTGGCAGGAAAGATAAAAATTTATGGAACTGTTGCCAATAATAGGCGTCCAAGTCTGTAATCTGTATATGTAACGTCTTTTTGACGTGCTATAAACCAAGGAAATGCTAGTGACCCAATCATCATTGCTTGCCGAACAAATGCGTGAATCTATCAGCGCTATGGTTGACGACGAAGCCCAGCAACTGGAGTTGCAGAGGGTGCTAAAAGCTGCCGAAACTGATCCTGCTGTACGTGAAAAATGGCAGCGTTATCAGCTGGTTAGTGGTATTTTAAAGCGTCAAGTCGAGCCGGTGTCCTGGTCTGCCGATGTGGCAGATCGAGTAAGTGCTGCGGTGGCTGGTGAAGCACCACTAAGTGAGGTTAAGCCAGCAGTGAAGTTAGGTTGGTGGAAGCCATTGGGTGGGTTTGCCATTGCTGCCAGTGCTACCATGATGATGGTATTGGGTGTACAACAGGCTACTTTGATTAGCCAAACGGGTTTACTTGATGATTCTGGTATTGTGTTGATTGAGCCAGGTCAGTCAAATAATCAGTTTGAGCAAGCCAGTGCTGGTGTTATGCCTGTTGCTCCAAATGCCAAGGGGCAGCTGTTAAATGGTGTTACAGCTATAGATGGGGCAGACGCTTTGTGGTCTATAGCCGACTTGCCTGAAGATTTTGTGCTGGTACAGCGCAGTCTGGATGATACCGGTGCCATTGCCCGCGAAGCTCTGCGCTTTAGCAATGGTAGCAGTGAATTTACACTTTATGTTGAGCCCTTGATGGGGCGTACTATTGCTGAAGGGCATGCTTATGCCGGGCAGAACCTTGTTCTGGGTCAGGCGCTTGCGGTTGCTGGTAGTGAGTTGTTTATTACGCTGGTAGGTGAGTTGCCTTTGGTTACTGCCCAGCAGATAACAGCTTCTGTGGTAGTCAATACTAAGCAATAGGGATGAGTATCTCTGATTCGCACACTCAATCGGCTTATGTAGAACAGCCAGCAACGGTTGTTGCGCTGCAGGGTGCGACGGTAACCCTTTCCACCATCCGCTTAAATACCTGTCAGCAGTGTGCTATGAAAGTTGGTTGTGGTCAGCGCATGTTGCTTCAGGCTGCTGGTTGTGAACGCTCGCAAATTGAGTTGTCCCCGCCAGCCAATTTACCACTGCAAGTAGGTCAGGAAGTGCGGGTAGCCATACCCCAGAGCACTTTTATTCGCGCCAGCCTGTGGGTATTTATGGTGCCCTTGTTGGGTATGTTGCTGGGGGCTTTTATTGCTCAAAACTGGTTCTACAGTGAGCCTGCCATTGCCTTGTCTGGTGTGGTCGGTTTGGGTGTGGGTGTGCTACTAATGCGTCAGCGTATGCGTGCTCTGCAGCGGCATGCACAATGGCAGCCCCATATTATTGTTGACCCGCCAAAAAATTGATGATGAGCCAACTTTAGGCCTATACCCGGTATTTTCCCTGATTGCAAAGCTATGTAAAGAAGGGCACTTTTTTCTTCTTATTTCGTCCCAATAATATAATCTTGTCAATCTGTGCTACACCCATTTTTTGCTTATATGAGGAAGAAATATGATCAAGCAAACCTTACGTCTATCTGTGCTAGGTACCTTTGCTCTGCTATTGGCTGTGAGTCGTTTGTCAATAGCTGGTTCTCTACCTGACTTTACAGAACTGGTTGAGGCTGCTGCCCCTGCTGTAGTCAATATTAGTACGACCCGTGAAGTCAGCCAGCGGCAGTCCATGTCACCTTTTGGGTTTCCTGATAATGGGCAAATACCCGAGATCTTTCGTCATTTCTTTGAGCGCCAATTCCCATCTGTACCCAAGGAGCAGGAAGAGCAGCAGGGCAGGCCGCGGTCTGTGCCACAATCACTGGGTTCCGGTTTTTTGATTAGCGAAGATGGCTATATTCTTACCAATCATCATGTTATTGCCGAGGCTGATGAGATTCTGGTCAGTCTTAACGATAGACGTCAGTTACCAGCCGAACTGATTGGCAGTGACGAGCGTTCGGATCTGGCCTTATTGAAGATAGATGCTGATAAGTTGCCACATTTGGTGTTGGCTGATTCGGATGCTTTAAAAGTGGGCGAATGGGTGCTGGCTATTGGCTCACCTTTTGGCTTTGATTATTCCGTAACGGCTGGCATTGTCAGTGCCAAGGGTCGGGATTTACAGTCTGAAACCTATGTACCATTTATTCAAACTGATGTGGCGATCAATCCTGGTAACTCTGGTGGTCCCCTGTTTAATCTCGCGGGTGAAGTGGTGGGGATTAACTCCCAAATCTATACCCGCTCGGGTGGTTTTATGGGGTTGAGTTTTGCTGTGCCAAGTAATCTGGCCACGAGTATCGTAGCGCAACTGCGTGACAGTGGTGAGGTGAACCGTGGCTGGTTAGGTGTACATATTCAGGAAGTGAGTCAGGATCTGGCGGAGTCATTTGGCCTGGACAAGGCTATTGGTGCTCTGATTGCCGAGGTTGTTGAGGACAGTCCAGCCGAGGCGGCGGGTTTGCAGGCCGGTGATATTATTACCCATGTAGATGGTCGTGAAGTTATTAAATCAGGACACGTGGTACACCATATTGGTGCCCTATTGCCTGGCCAGGAAGTAGACCTTACGTTGGTGCGAGATGGTGTCAGTCAGCAACTGGAAGTCACTATTGGCAGTTTGGCTGATGCCGAAGCTCAGGCTGAGCAGAGGGCCAAAACCAAGGATGTTTATGTGGAGCGACTGGGCTTGACCGTGTTGCCTCTGGATGAAGATCAGGCTAATGACCTGCGGCTTAGCTTTGGGGTTGTTATTAGTGCTGTAGATGAGGACACAGCACTGGAATTGGACTTGCGAGCTGGAGATATTATTACCAGTGTAGCCAATTTTCGAGTGACCGATCCCCAGCAGTTTGCCAAGTTAGCCAAGGCTTTGCCTAATGGGCGTTCCATTGCTATTCGTATTGTTCGCAATGGTCGCTCTATGTATCAGGCATTTCGTCTTAATAACTGACCTTTGTCCGATATTGTCATATAACGGTGTTAATAATCTACTCAAGTGGTCAGTTAGCATATATAAACGCCGTCTTGGCGAGCAGCCTAACGGCGCAGTAATCTCTAAGCTATCGATTTTATTGATAAGAGATTGTTGCGCGTTGCTCGCCATGGCAGATGTTTGATTATGGCTGGCATTTCCCAGGTGATACAAGGTGGAAGTTGTTTGCTAGCTACTGTTGTCGGCGTGAGCAAAGCGTTTCCTTGGCACAAGTGTCGTTAAGACCATGATGAAACCACCTTTTGGTGGTGGTAAAGGTGGCTTTGCTGTACAATTTGGCCCCTTATAAGAGCTGCCGTTATTAGCCCCATAAGGTGCATCTGGCGGAGTGTAATTTTGAGTCACCGATGACTCTGGCAAAGCAAGCCATAAGTCGTCAGGAAAACCTGCATGGCCATCAATCCGAATATTCGTAACTTTTCTATTATTGCCCATATAGACCACGGCAAATCCACCATCGCGGATCGTTTTATCCAGTTATGCGGTGGTCTCAGTGATCGGGAAATGGCACAGCAGGTGCTCGATTCCATGGATATGGAGCGTGAACGTGGTATTACCATCAAAGCCCAAAGTGTTACTTTGAATTTTACTGCCAGCAATGGTGAAACCTATCAGCTTAATTTTATTGATACTCCGGGGCATGTGGACTTCTCGTATGAGGTATCGCGCTCACTGGAGGCCTGTGAAGGGGCATTGCTGGTGGTTGATGCGGCCCAGGGTGTAGAAGCCCAGTCTGTTGCTAACTGTTATACGGCTATCGAGCAGGGTTTGGAAGTGGTGCCAGTGCTTAACAAGATGGACCTGCCCCAAGCCGAACCGGAGCGGGTCAAGCAGGAAATTGAAGAAGTCATTGGCATCGATGCTACAGATGCTGTGGCGGCTTCGGCAAAAAGCGGTATGGGTATAGAAGATGTGCTGGAACAGTTAGTTGAGCTGGTTCCACCACCAGAGGGTGATGAAAATGCGCCCTTGCAAGCCCTGATTATTGACTCCTGGTTTGATAATTATCTGGGCGTGGTATCGCTGGTGCGTATTAAACAAGGTACCTTGCGCAAGAAAGACAAGATAGTTGTGAAGTCTACGGGCATTCAATATGGCATTGATGACCTTGGTATTTTTACCCCCAAGCGTAATTCCACAGGTATTCTAAAGGCTGGTGAGGTTGGTTATGTAGTAGCTGGCATCAAGGATATTCATGGTGCGCCCGTGGGTGATACCCTGACCCATGTAAAAACGGCTGATATTGATAGCTTGCCTGGCTTCAAAAAAATCAAACCACAAGTCTATGCTGGCCTCTTCCCGACTAGTTCAGATGATTATGAAGATTTTCGTGAAGCACTGGCCAAGCTCAGTCTCAATGACGCTTCCCTGTTCTATGAACCAGAGAGTTCTGATGCTCTGGGCTTTGGCTTCCGCTGCGGTTTTCTGGGGATGCTGCATATGGAAATTATTCAGGAGCGTCTGGAGCGAGAATATAATCTGGACTTGCTTACTACGGCACCCACCGTGGTCTACGAGTTGGAATTAAACAATGGTGACACTGTCTATGTAGATAACCCCTCTAAATTACCGGATATGGGGCGTGTCAATGAAATGCGTGAACCCATCGTAGAAGCCAATATTCTGGTACCACAGGAACATCTGGGCAATGTTATTAGCCTGTGTGTGGAAAAGCGTGGTGTACAGAAGAATATGCAGTTTATGGCGACGCAAGTGGCTATTACCTATGATATGCCCATGAGCGAAGTGGTGTTGGACTTCTTTGATCGTCTCAAGTCAGTCAGCCGTGGTTATGCTTCTCTGGAATATAACTTTGTGCGCTTTGAAGCAGCCAAGCTGGTACGTTTGGATATTTTGATCAACGGTGATCGGGTTGATGCCCTGGCCGTAATTATGCACCGTGACAATGCTCAGGGCCGTGGCCGAGCCTTATGTGAAAAGATGAAGGAATTGATTCCACGGCAGATGTTTGATGTGGCCATACAAGCCGCTATTGGTGGGCAAATTGTCTCTCGCACTACCGTTAAGGCGTTGCGTAAAAACGTTACCGCCAAGTGCTATGGTGGTGATGTAAGCCGTAAGAAGAAACTCTTGGCCAAGCAAAAAGAAGGTAAGAAACGTATGAAACAGGTGGGCAGTGTGGAAATACCTCAGGATGCCTTTCTGGCTGTGCTGAAAGTGGATAATTAGCAGATTGCTGGACGGAACTGGAGATAGATATGGATTTTGATTTTGAGCTGATATTGGTGGTGGGTTGTGCTATCACTGGTTTGGGTTGGGCTGTGGAAGCCTGCTGGTGGAAGCCAGTACGTTTGCGTCGTTTAAACGAGGCGGTGGCAGCCGTGGGTGGTCAGTTGCCCGATGCAAGTCAAACGGAGCAGATTAAGGAACCATTATGGGCCGAATATAGCCGGTCTTTTTTCCCCGTTTTGGCACTGGTACTGGTGTTACGCAGTTTTCTGTTTGAGCCCTATCAGATTCCCTCAGGTTCCATGTTGCCAACCTTGCAGATCGGCGACTTTATTGTGGTAAATAAATACACCTATGGTCTGCGCTTGCCCATAACAGGCACTAAAATGCTGGCTGTAAATGAGCCTCAGCGGGGTGATGTAATGGTGTTTAAATTTCCTCGTGATACCAAGGTCAAATATATCAAACGCGTGGTTGGTGTGCCGGGAGACAGTATAAAATACGTTGATAAGCAGCTATTTATCAATGATCAACCCATTGTTCAAGAATATATGGGTATGGATATCAGTGGTAATAAGATATTGCGCGAAGCTTTGGGTGACACTAACCACCTGTTATGGCAGCAGCCGGCTAAAGGCCGTGACTGGAAAACCAAGGTTATTCCAGAAGGACACTACTTTATGTTGGGCGATAACCGTGATGGCAGCAATGACAGCCGCTATTGGGGCCTGGTTAAAGAAGACTTGATTGTTGGTAAGGCTGTGGGTGTATGGATGCACTGGGAAAGCTTTTTCAGTCTGCCCAGCTTTAGTACAGTCGGTGGTATAGAGTAAGTTTATGAAAGCGCCAAGCAAACGTGCCAAGGAACAGGCTCTACAAGCGTTAATGGAGCGCTTGGGATATCAGTTTACTAACCGGGACTTGTTGCATTTAGCCTTGAGCCATCGTTCTTTGGGGCCTAACAATAATGAACGGCTTGAGTTTCTTGGCGATTCCATTGTTAACTTTGTGATTGCTGAAGCACTATATCGTCAGTTCCCGAAGGCCAAAGAAGGGCAAATGAGCCGTCTGCGGGCTGGCTTGGTAAAGGGTGTGACGTTGGCCGAGGTGGGCAAAGAACTGCAGGTGGGGGAATGCCTGCGTTTGGGCACAGGAGAGCGTAAAAGTGGTGGCCAGCGGCGTGAGTCTATTTTGGCTGACGCGGTCGAATCCATTATCGGTGCTATCTATCTGGATAGTGATATGCAGACTTGTGAAGCCCGTATTCTGGCGTGGTTTGATGCTCGCTTGCGTACTTTGGATTGGCAAACCAATCAAAAAGATGCCAAAACCCGCTTGCAGGAATTCCTGCAGGCACGCAAGCAGGAATTACCCGTCTACGAGTTGCTGCAGGTGAAGGGTAATGATCATGAGCAGATATTTGTAATGTCCTGTCAGGTAGATATGTTGGACGTGGCTACCCAGGCAGAAGCCAGTAGTCGTCGTATTGGCGAACAAAAGGCGGCGGCTCTGGCCTTGCAAATGCTGGAGCAGCATGTTGCTCAGGAGAATGTATGAGCGACCTTATGCAGTGGCTGGATAAGGAAGATGAAGCAGAGGTATCCCAGCAATGTGGTTACGTCGCTATTGTGGGGCGCCCTAATGTGGGTAAGTCGACCCTGCTAAATCATATTCTGGGACAAAAAATCAGCATTACCTCGCGTCGCCCCCAGACTACCCGTCATCAGATTCTGGGCATCAAAACCATAGGTGATGTACAGGTTGTGTATGTTGATACCCCTGGTTTACACATCGACCAGAATGACAAGGCCATCAATCGTTATATGAACAAGGCCGCAGCCAGTGCTCTGAAGGATGTGGATGCTGTGGTATTTGTGCTGGACCGAACTTGTTGGAATCAGGCTGATGAGCATGTTTTTGAAAAAGTAAAACATGTCCAGTGCCCAGTCATTATTGCTATCAATAAGATCGATATACTGGATGATAAGGCTGCCTTATTACCTTTTTTGCAGATGGTGCAGGAAAAACTGCCTAAAGCCACCTTGGTACCCATTGCGGCTAAACATGGGCGCCATGTAGAGCGAGTGGAAGAGGCAGTGTTAAATCATTTGCCACACAGCCAGCACTTCTTTCCAGAACATCAGATTACCGATCGCAGCTCACGCTTTATTGCTGCCGAACTGGTACGCGAAAAGATCATGCGGCAATTGGGTGATGAATTGCCTTATCAGATGACTGTGGAAATAGAAGAATTTGACCATGATGGTCGTGTGCTGCATATTAGTGCCCTGATTCTGGTAGAGCGCAAGGGACAAAAGCGTATTCTGATTGGTGATAAAGGTGATCGCATCAAGCAAATTGGTCGTGATGCCCGTATTGATATGGAATCCATGTTCGACACCAAGGTCATGCTTAACCTTTGGGTAAAGGTGAAAAGTGGCTGGTCTGATGATGAACGGGCCTTACAAAGCCTGGGTTACGACGGCCTGGAGTAAACAGTGTTTAATGTTGGCCAGCTACAACCCGCTTACGTCTTGCATAGCCGGCCATTTCGAGACACCAGCTTAATTGTTGATGTCTGGTGTATGCACACTGGGCGTCAGACAATGCTGGCAAAAGGGGCCCGTAAAGCCCGGGGCAAACAGCCTGCTAAACGCACCTTGTTACAACCTTTTCAACCCCTGCAGTTAAGCTACGGTGGGCGTGGTGAAATGCGTTTGCTTAACCATCTGGAAGCGGCTGGTGTACCCTTGCAGTTGCAAGGTAAAGCCCTGTATAGCGGCATATATATCAATGAACTGGTGCTGCGGTTATTGCCAATCTCTGATCCCTACCCGGCATTATTTGCTTACTACCAAACGGCCTTGAATAAATTACAGAATAGCGTCGACGTAGAACCCGCTTTGCGGCATTTTGAGTCTCACATGCTGGCGGAGTTGGGCTATCATGTTGATCTGACCTGCGATATGGTGACCAAGGCAGCAGTGCAGGCCCAAGCCCATTATCAGTTTACGCCTTTGCAGGGAGTATGTGAGTTGGCAACGCCCCCTGCAGCGGGCGAAATTAGTATACCGGGTTCGATATTATTGGAGTTGCAGACTGAGGATGAGTTGAGTGAGCAGGCCCGCAAGGTCAGTAAATATATTGCCAGAGCTAATTTGGACAGTCTGCTGGGTGAGCGCCCTCTGCGCAGTCGGGAGTTGTTTCAGCAGTTGCGCAGGCCGCAGCAGCATAAATAATGGAAGTCGATTATGGTTAAAGCTATTGGCACAGATATCGTTACAATAGACCGCATTAGTGCAGCAGTGGAGCGTGGAGGTGAAGGTTTTGTGGCACGTATATTGACACCTTTTGAACAGCAGCAATATGCTGCCCGTGGCAACAGCCCCAGTTATTTAGCTAAACGCTTTGCTGCCAAAGAAGCAGCAGCCAAGGCGCTTGGTACGGGTATTGGGCGTGGTATTTCCTGGCAACATATGCAAATAGAAAATGACGATAATGGTGCTCCGTTATTGATTTTGACCGGCCCAGCAGCAGAGCGACAAGCGCAACTGGGCTCGCGCCAGACGCATATTAGTATTGCTGATGAAACTGACCGGGCCATCGCCTTTGTCGTATTGAGCTAATAAGTTTAGGATTTTCAGGCCCTAGTCTGAAGAGGAGAAACCATGACCACCCTGCCAAACTTTCCCACTATTGAAGATTACGTGGGGCAGACACCGCTAGTGCGTTTACAACGTTTGCCGGGCAATACCAGCAATACTATTTTGGCCAAGCTGGAAGGCAATAATCCAGCTGGTTCGGTTAAAGATCGTCCCGCCTTAAGTATGATCGCAGAAGCTGAGAAGCGCGGTGATATTGCGCCTGGTGATACGTTAATTGAAGCCACCAGTGGTAATACGGGCATCGCCTTAGCGATGGCAGCGGCGATCAAAGGCTACCATATGGTGCTTATTATGCCTGATAATATGAGTCTGGAACGCAAGACGTCCATGGCGGCATACGGTGCCAAATTAATTGAGGTGACTCAGGCAGAAGGCATGGAAGGTGCCCGTGATCTGGCGTTGGCTATGCAGGCCCGGGGGGAAGGCATGCTGCTCAATCAATTTGCCAATCCAGATAATCCTTTGTCACATTACCAAACTACGGGTCCGGAGATCTGGCAGCAAACGGCTGGCAAGATTACTCATTTGGTGAGTTCCATGGGTACCACAGGCACTATTATGGGGCTTTCAGCCTACTTGAAAGAACAAAACCCGCAAGTGCAGATTCATGGCCTGCAGCCCGTAGAAGGTGCTGCTATTCCTGGCATCCGCCGCTGGCCGCAAGCCTATTTGCCAGAGATTTTTCAAGCTCATAAGGTTGATGCCATTATCGATATGGAGCAAGCGGAAGCCGAGCAGACCATGCGTGCTTTGGCTACTGAAGAAGGTATTTTTGCCGGTGTGTCTTCTGGTGGTGCGGTGGCCGGTGCTTTGCGCTTATCCCGTCAGGTAGAGAACGCGGTGATTGTGTGTATTATTTGTGATCGTGGTGATCGCTATCTTTCTACCGGAGTATACAGTTAGGGAGCCTCTGCAAAATTATTACGCTCGCCGATACGGTGTTAACAATTGGCTCGGCTTCACCCATGGCATTGGGCAGAGGTTATTAAGGATTTTATCATTATGCCACGTCTTTCACCCTTACAAAAAAAGCTTAAGTTAAAGCACAAGGACCCATCAGCCAAGCAACAGAACGCCTTGGCTCAGGCCGCAATTGACGCTGTGACCTTACCTAAGGGCAAGCATATTGAGTTGCTAGTAGATGATTTTAGTCACGACGGTCGCGGGGTTGGTCGTTGGCATGGCAAAACCCTGTTTGTCGCTGGCTCTCTGCCGGGCGAGAGAGTGCAAGCGGAAGTGCTGCAGGATCACAAGAATTATGCCGAGGCCAAATTGTTACAGGTAGTGCAGGCCAGTGATCTGCGCCAGCAACCACCTTGCACACATCATCATGAGTGTGGTGGCTGTCAACTGCAACATTTGTTGCCAGAGCAACAGGTGAAGCTAAAGCAGACAGCCATTACCCAGCAGCTGTCACGCATTGCCAAGGTAGAATTACCCAGTTGGCAGACTCCTTTGGCATTCAGCTCTGAGGGCTACCGTCGCCGGGCACAGTTGGCGACGCGCTACTTTGCTGACAGTCACACCCTGTTGTTGGGCTTTCGTCAGGCAGGGCATCGGCATATTGTGCCAGTACAGCACTGTTTGGTACTGGTGCCGGCTCTGGACAAGCTGCTGGAACCACTGCGAGAGGCTATTTTGACGGCCAATGATCCTGCTATCTATAGCCATATAGAACTAATACAGACTGAGCAACAGCTGCTGGTTGTATTGCAGGCTCAAGCCCCATTGGCAGCCACTGATATAGCCTTGTGGCATAGCTTTGCCGAGCAGCAGCGAACAGGTGTAGAAGTACGCCAAGCTGATAATAGTGTCAGTTTTTTTGGTGGGGCTGATGGTGTTTGTCAGTATCAATTACCGGCCTTGTCAGGTCAGACACGGGGTTTAACGATCGGTTTTGCCAGTCAAGACTTTATTCAGGTTAATGCCAAGGCTAATGCCGCCATGGTACAGCAAGCTATGGATTGGTTGGATGTGCAGCCAGATGATAAGGTATTGGATCTGTTCTGTGGGGCGGGCAATTTTTCCTTGCCTGCGGCGAGTTTGGGGGCGCAGGTGCTGGGTGTGGAAGGCGATTCCGCCATGGTGCAACGCGCCAGTGACAATGCGCATCGTAATGCTTTGCAGGCAACGTTTAAACAGGCAGATTTATTTGCCCCCGATGCCAGTAAGGTCTGGCGTGGCTGGCAATTTAATAAATTGCTTATGGACCCGCCAAGAGCAGGAGCTAAAAATATAGAAAACATATTACGGGAACACAAGATCGAAAAACTGGTCTATATTTCCTGTAACCCAGCTTCTATGGCCAGAGATTTGCGAGGCTTGCAAAAGTTGGGCCTGCGAGTTGTCAGGGCGGGGTGTATTGATATGTTTCCTCACACCCCCCATTTAGAAGTAATGACCTTGTTAGAAAAAGTGTAATGGATTGCTTTAGGGAAACGGTAAATTAAAATAGTGAGCTTGGATAGAGCGGAAGCACTATAAAATGGCATAAAGAAAAAGGAAGGATTTTTGTGATTCACAAGGCACTCATTGCAGCGCATAGTGGGGGCTATGGGCAAAATGAGCAACGCAGTGAAGTGCGAAAATAACCGACTTTATTATGTTATTTTATAATGCTTCCACCTCTATAGTACACAAGTCTCGGTTATAGTGAATTAGCATTATGGTTCAAGTACGCGATCACCACCCCATTAAGACCAATGGCAGTATCGACATCAATGCCTGGTTAGAAGACCTGACAGTGGAACTGGAAATTGCTGATGTAAGTCGCATCAGACAGGCCTGCGAAATGTCTGAGCAGGCGCTGGAAAATGCCAGCGACAATGATGATGAATGGGACGATGCGGCTGTAGACTGTTTCCGCACGGGGCTGGAAATGGCGGTTATTTTGGCATCCTTAAAGGTCAATGAAGAGACCTTGGTGGCGGCTATTTTGTATCGCAGTGTGCGGGAAAATAAGTTACCGCTGGAAACAGTAGGTAAAACCTTTGGGCCCACAGTAAAGCAACTTATTAATGGCGTGTTACAAATGGCCGCTATTAGCAGTTTGCAATCACCGACTCGGGATAATGTTTTGGGCCAGACCGATGGTCAGTTAACTAACGTGCGCAAGATGTTGGTGTCACTGGTGGATGACGTACGTGTGGCTCTGATTAAGTTGGCCGAACGCACCTGTGCTATTCGTGCGGTTAAAAATGGCGATCGTAAAAAGCGCTATCTGGTATCGCGTGAAGTATTTGATGTCTATGCGCCTCTGGCTCACCGCTTGGGTATTGGTACCATCAAGTGGGAGTTGGAAGATCTCTCTTTTCGTTATCTGCAACCTAATGCCTACAAACAGATTGCCAGTTTGCTGGATGAGCGCCGTTTGGATCGGCAGAATTATATTGATTCGGTACTGGCTACTTTGCGCCAGAATCTGGGGGCAGCGGGTATCAAGGCTGATATTATGGGCCGGGCCAAGCATATTTATAGTATCTGGCGCAAAATGCAGCGCAAAAATATTGAGTTTTCACAGGTCTATGATGTGCGTGCGGTACGTATTCTGGTGCCTCAGTTAAGTGATTGCTATACCTCATTGGGTATTGTGCATGGCCTGTGGCGTAACATACCTCAGGAATTTGACGATTATATTGCTACCCCAAAAGAGAATGGCTATCGTTCATTACATACGGCTGTTATTGGGCCGGATGGCAAAGTGGTTGAGATCCAGATTCGTACTTTTGCCATGCATGATGAGGCTGAATTGGGTGTGTGTGCCCACTGGTTGTACAAGGGTACGGATACCAAAAGCAATAATAACTCTTATGAAGACAAGCTGGTCTGGCTGCGTCAGGTGCTGGAATGGCATGATGAGGTGGGTGATAGCAGCGCCTTGGTGGATCAGGTGCGAGCTGATGTGGAACAGGACCGCATCTATGTATTTACCCCTGATGGTCATGTAGTGGATTTGCCTAATGGTGCCACACCCCTAGACTTTGCCTACCGTGTGCATACAGAAGTAGGCAATACCTGCCGTGGGGCGAAAGTCCATGGGCGTATAGTGCCACTTACTTTTCGTCTGCAAACAGGCGATCAGATCAGTATTCTGACTGCAAAAGGGGGCACCCCAAGTCGAGACTGGATGAACTCCAACCTGGGTTACGTTAATTCCAGCCGCACCCGTGCCAAAATTGCCCATTTCTTTAAACAACAGGATAAGGAAAAGAACGCCGCGGCGGGTCGCCAATTGGTAGAACGTGAACTGCGCCGCATGGCTTTGCATGGCGTGGACGAGCATAAGCTGGCGGCTAATCTGAACTTTAAACTAGCTGAAGATATGTACGCTGCATTGGGTGCTGGCGATCTTCGCTTGGCACAAGTCATTAATGCTTCCCAGCAGCAGCTTGAGCCGCAATTGAAGCGTCGACAGCAGATGGGTCTGGCCTTGGAGACTCGCCGTACGCAACCAGTACAGGGTGGCTCCGGTGATATTTGTATTGCTGGAGTTGGCAACCTGTTGACCAGTTTGGCGGGTTGCTGTCAGCCTGTGCCAGGGGATGATATAGCCGGTTTTATTACCCTTAACCG
>JASMLZ010000091.1 GCA_030748435.1 Gammaproteobacteria bacterium
GTGGCGCAAAGTTTAAAGCCTTTCTCAAGCAATGCCTTAGCCAAATCTATAGCCGCAGATTTGTCCGCATCACGCACCGAGATAAAGCACTTACCTACTGCAGGCACGGCTTCATTGGTAGCCTTTAGCGCTTTTTCAAAAGCTTCGCCAAAGCTATCGCCAACACCCATCACTTCGCCCGTGGATTTCATTTCTGGGCTCAAAATAGGGTCGACACCCGGGAACTTGTTAAATGGGAATACCGACTCTTTTACACTATAGTAATCGGGTACAATTTCCTTGGTAAAGCCAATTTCCTGCAAGCTACTGCCAGCCATAACACGAGCCGCTATATCTG
The DNA here is from genome assembly GCA_030748435.1 of Gammaproteobacteria bacterium. Lineage (GTDB taxonomy): Bacteria > Pseudomonadota > Gammaproteobacteria > Pseudomonadales > Balneatricaceae > Njordibacter. The sequence goes on from JASMLZ010000091.1 coordinate 338, forward strand.
CCAATGAGGTACCAATACACTTGGACACAAAAGGCACCGTACGTGAAGCACGCGGATTCACCTCAATTACATAGATTTCGCCATCCTGCCAAGCCAACTGGGTATTCATCAGGCCCACAACGCCCAGTTCCAAAGCCATGCGTTTCACCTGCTCACGCATCTCCTGTTGCACATCAGCAGGCAGGTTGTAAGGGGGCAAAGAGCAGGCCGAGTCACCGGAGTGAATACCAGCTTGTTCAATATGCTGCATAATAGCGCCAATAACCACTTCCTCGCCATCACAAACAGCATCTATATCGACTTCTATGGCATTACTCAGGAAACGATCCAGCAATACCGGAGCATCATTGGAAACCTGCACTGCATCAGTCATATAACGCTTCAGTTCTGCTTCCTGATGCACAATCTCCATCGCTCTGCCACCGAGCACATAGGATGGCCGTACCACCAGTGGATAACCGATACGCTCAGCCTCACGCACGGCCTCTTCCTGACTGCGTACGGTGGCATTTTCTGGCTGCAACAGATTCAAACGCTGCAGCATCTGCTGGAAGCGCTCACGGTCTTCAGCGCGGTCAATGGCTTCAGGTGACGTGCCCAAAATAGGCACACCCGCATTTTCCAGACCCACCGCCAGCTTTAAAGGTGTTTGCCCGCCGTACTGAACAATCACGCCTGCGGGTTGTTCCAGATGCACAATTTCCAGCACATCTTCCAGCGTTACAGGCTCAAAATACAAACGATCTGAAGTGTCATAGTCTGTCGACACGGTTTCTGGATTACAATTAACCATAATGGTTTCATAACCAGCATCACGCATAGACAAGGCCGCATGTACACAACAGTAATCAAACTCGATACCTTGGCCAATGCGATTGGGGCCACCGCCCAGAACCATGATCTTGTCACGTCCACTGGGACGAGACTCACACTCTTGCTCATAACTGGAATACATATAGGCAGTATCCGTAGAGAATTCCGCTGCACAGGTATCAACGCGCTTATATACCGGACGCACACCCAGCTTTTGACGATGTTGACGGAAGCCCTTTTCGGTTAAGCCCAGCAACTGCGCCAAACGGATATCTGAGAAACCCTTGCGCTTGAGGCGGAACACGCGATCGCGATCCATATCAGCCAGACCCAGCGTAGCCAACTTGGCTTCTTCCTGCACCAGATCCTGCATTTGCACCAAAAACCAGGGGTCAATGCCGGATAATTTATAGATCTCATCGATATCCATGCCATAGCGCATGGCATCAGCCACATATTGAATACGATGAGCCTTGGGAGATTTCAACTCAGCAACAATGGTACTGCGCGCATTAGCGGCAGTAATGTCCATAATGGGATCCAAACCATGGATGCCTGTTTCTAAACCACGCAGAGCCTTCTGCAAAGATTCCTGGAAGGTACGACCTATGGCCATCACCTCACCAACGGACTTCATCTGGGTGGTCAGGCGGTCATCGGCCTGGGGGAATTTTTCAAAGGTAAAACGTGGCACCTTGGTAACCACATAGTCAATAGCCGGCTCAAAGGAGGCCGGTGTAGCACCACCAGTAATATCATTTTGCAGTTCATCAAGGGTATAACCAATAGCCAACTTGGCCGCCACCTTGGCAATAGGGAAGCCCGTGGCCTTGGAAGCCAAAGCGGAGGAACGAGATACCCGCGGGTTCATCTCAATAACGACCATACGACCGTCTTGCGGATTGACCCCGAACTGAACATTGGAACCACCGGTTTCCACACCAATTTCACGCAGCACTGCCAAAGAGGCATTACGCATAATCTGGTATTCTTTGTCTGTCAGGGTTTGCGCTGGCGCCACAGTAATCGAGTCGCCCGTATGCACACCCATGGCATCAAAGTTTTCGATAGAACAAATAATAATGCAGTTGTCGTTCTTGTCACGCACAACTTCCATTTCATACTCTTTCCAACCAATCAGTGATTCATCAATCAGCAGTTCATTGGTGGGGGAGAGTTCCAAACCACGGGCACAGATTTCCTCAAATTCTTCACGGTTATAGGCAATACCGCCACCCGATCCACCCATAGTAAATGAGGGGCGGATAATGGCCGGAAAGCCAATGCGACTGAGCACATCCAGTGCATCCTCCATGGAGTGAGCAATTTCAGCACGCGGGCACTCCAAACCAATATTTTTCATGGCCTTGTCAAAACGATCACGATCTTCGGCCTTGTCGATGGTATCGGCATCAGCGCCAATCATTTCGACCTGGTACTTTTGCAACACGCCCATGCGATTCAAGTCTAAAGCACAGTTGAGCGCCGTCTGGCCACCCATGGTTGGCAGGATCGCGCTGGGGCGCTCCTTGGCTATAATTTTTTCCACTGTATCCCAGCGAATTGGCTCGATATAGGTCGCATCAGCCATGGCCGGGTCAGTCATAATGGTGGCCGGGTTGGAGTTTACCAGGATAACCCGGTAGCCTTCTTCACGCAGTGCTTTACAGGCTTGAGCACCAGAATAGTCAAATTCACAAGCCTGACCGATCACAATAGGGCCAGCGCCGAGGATAAGAATACTTTCGAGGTCTGTACGTTTTGGCATATTACTAATCCAATATTAAATGCTGACTAATCAGGCCTTGTAGGCTTGCATATTACTAATAAACCGGTCAAACAGTGGCGCCACATCATGGGGGCCTGGACTGGCTTCAGGGTGCCCCTGAAAACTAAAAGCCGCTCTATCTGTGCGTTCAATGCCCTGCAATGAGCCATCAAATAGTGATTTGTGCGTCGCGCGCAAGGTGTCTGGCAAGCTATCTTCAGCAACGGCAAAACCATGATTTTGGCTGGTAATCATCACCACTTTGGAATCCATATCCTGCACCGGATGGTTAGCACCATGATGACCAAATTTCATCTTTTGCGTTTGCGCACCAGAAGCCAAAGCCAATAATTGGTGACCCAAACAAATACCAAATACCGGGATATCAGTGGTTAGAATTTCTTTAATGGCGCTAATAGCATAATCACATGGCTCTGGATCACCCGGCCCATTGGACAGAAATACACCGTCTGGTTGCAGGGCTAAAACTTCACTGGCGGGCGTTTGAGCTGGCACCACGGTCAAATCACAACCACGCTCCACCAGCATGCGCAAGATATTGCGTTTAACACCAAAATCATACGCCACCACTTTAAAAGGCGTCTCACCCGCTGCCCGATGACCAGCAACCAGATCCCACGTAGACTCAGACCAGTGGTAGGCCTTGTCAACGGTGACTGCTTGTGCCAGATCCATTCCCTTAAGGCCAGGGAAGCCCTTAGCAGCAGCCAAGGCTGTAGCCTCGTCAAGGTTGTCGCCAGCCAGTATACAGCCATTTTGAGCGCCTTTTTCACGCAAAATACGGGTCAAACGGCGAGTATCAATATCGGCGATAGCCACCACATTATTGGCTTTAAGATAGTCATCCAGAGGCTGCTCATTGCGCCAGTTACTGGCTAGCAGAGGTAAATCACGTATCACCAGACCTGCGGCCCAAACCTGAGTAGATTCTTCATCTTCGCTGGTGGTACCAGTATTACCAATATGGGGATAAGTCAGAGTGACGATCTGCCGTGCATAGGATGGATCGGTCAGGATTTCCTGATAGCCAGTCATGGAGGTATTAAATACCACCTCACCACTGCTTTGCCCAGTCGCACCAATGGCGATGCCGTTAAAAATACTTCCGTCTTCAAGAGCTAGGATAGCGGGAGTGGTCAATGGCGGCCTCCTTTAAGGGCGATAGGACATGCAACATAAACACTTGCGTATGGAAACTAAAAAGCGCGGCGTATATTCGCAAAAAAGCGAGATGTGACAGACACATCCCGCTTCCTATTGAATCTTTTAGCGCCCTGATTTCCAACGCTTACAAACACGACAAATAATAACAAAAAAAGGGGTGTTTTGTCTACAGCAATCAGCGATATCTTAAGCACAAAACCGACAAATTTTACCAGCCTTGCTGGCATCCTCCTGTTTGCTCACAAGAATTGCACCAACCATATTATCAATGCTAATCTTTGTCAAAAATTAGAGTGGAAGAGTGGAAGAATGAATGAATCATTTCGTGTAGCGCAAAAACTGGGCTTGATGTTTAGACCATCAGAACCACTACCTAAAGATATCAAAGCATGGGCCTTAAGCCAGTTGCAAGCACCCTCTCCTGCATTGGGGAAAGCCAGTAAATATGCCAGCATTGAACCCTGGCCGGATGCACTACAACCCGATTTGAGCAAGCGGGCACAAATGTGGCGCTTATTTCGTGAAAACAGGAAAAAAGCCCGCGCTCGCAAGGATGGCCAGGATACTGAAGCCGCTAAGAAAACCAATGAGCGCAATAATCTTATGCGTAAAAAAGATGAGCTTAAGTTTGCTCACCGCAATGTCTATGGCGACGATCAGTTAAAATTACGCTTTACTACCTTCTGGGCCAATCACTTCACCATTGGCAATACCTTTGACACCAGTTCCATGATTGGCCACGCCATCGACGAGGCCATTCTGGCCAATTTGAATGGTGATTTTGCCAATATGTTATACCTGATGACAACCCATCCAGGCATGCTAAGGTACTTGGATAATATCTGGAGCGCTGGCGAAAAATCAAAAAAAGTCAAAAATTGCCGCAAAAGACCCAACTGCCAAGCCGGCCTGAATGATAACCTGGGCCGCGAGCTACTGGAATTGCATACCCTTTCTCCGGCTGCCGGCTATACCGAGACGGATATTAGAAATGCCGCCAGAGTGCTGGCCGGCTGGGGCATGGACTTTGAGGCCAGCAACCAGGAGATGCGCGAAGATGCCAATACCACCAACCACTGGCAGGCATTCAAACCCTACTATGCGGAGCCCGGCACCAAGAAGGTATTTGGAAAAACCATTTACGCTGGTAAAAATGGCTTAAAACAGCTGACCGACCATCTGGCAGAAAATGATTATACCATTAAGCATATTGCCACCAAACTATGTCAACATTTTGTTAGCGATCAACCCCATCAGGCTGATATTGATTATGTTGCCCAAGCATGGCGCCAAAGTAATGGCCAACTTGATCAAATCCATGCCGCCGTTATAGAACGGGCTATTGACTCTAAAGAAGCCAAGTTTATATGGCCCATGACCTGGCTATTTCAAGTTATCCGTATCAGTGATGCCACATTTTTTAAAGGCTGGAATGATATTTACAACTATGACAATAATCTTATGAGTACCGAAAAAATCTTTGCTGAATTGGGCCAGTCCTTTTGGAGTTCACGCCAGCCCGATGGCTACTCCAGCGACAGGCAAGATTGGCTTTCCGCAGAAATGCTGGAACGCCGCATCCGTTTTGCAGATGCCATCTACAACGCCGGCAGCACCAAACAAAAAGCGTCCGAAATCATGGACCGCCTTGGCGTTAATGAGGCAACGCGTAGCCTGGTTGCCAGTGCCGGCAAGTCCCGGCGCCACCAGTTTATTGCCTTAATGTGTAGTCCAGAACTAATGGGGTTGTCACATGTCTAGTATCAAATTTCCTCGCCGCAACTTTATCAAAGCTTCTGCCGCTTCTTTGTTTATGGCAGGAGTGCCCTTGGCCGGCTATACCAAGGACCGCCCACCCGGCACTATTTCTGTTATTTTGCTGGAAGGTGGCATGGACGGCTTAACCGCCGTACCACCAATTGGAGACCCGGATTTAATGCGCATGCGTTCCAGCATGACCCCATCCGATTTTTTGCAGTTAAATGAGTTCTTTGGCTTACACCCTTCTCTGCCCAACTATTCGGCATTGATCGCGCGCAATCAGGCTGCTGTTGTGCACGCCACCTCTTTCCCTTATAAAAAGCGCTCTCACTTTGAAGGCCAAAATCTGATGGAAGGTGGTGGGCTAAGTCCATTTGCAGAAAAAACCGGCTGGCTTGGCAGAGCTCTGGAGATTGCCAAACTGCCCGGGCGCGCACTATCACTGGATATGCCACTTATTCTGCGCGGCTACCGGGACAATGATAACTTCTTCCCAGCCAGTATTCGTAATTCAAAACGTCCTAATGCCGACCTTGTTGACCTGATCTCCATGGGGCATAACAGTGAGCTAGCCGATCTGTTTAGCAAGGTGGCAAAAAAGAATACCAAAAACGCCAAAATCCCCAGAGATCCAGCCAGCCTGGCCAAATATGCCGGTCAAGAAATGGCCCGCCCTGGTGGCCCTATAGCCTCTGTTATTCGGGTTAAACAATTCGATACCCATGCCAACCAGGTATCTGACGATGGTCAAGATACCCACGGCAGACATGCCATGCAACTGGAAATAGTCGATGATGTTATTGCCGCATATCGAGAGGGCTTAGGTGACGCCTGGGACGATGCCATTATATTAACCCTGACCGAATTTGGTCGTACCGTCGCCGCTAACGGCACAAAAGGTACAGATCATGGTTACGGCAGTGCCGGGCTGTTGGCCGGCGGCAGTATCAGCAAAAGCCGCATTATTACGGACTGGCCGGGACTAAGTAAAAAGGATCAATTCGAAAAACGGGACCTAATGGCGACCATTGACTATCGCGCCGTATGTGCCGCCTGTATTGAACGGGCTTTGGGTCTGGAACATGACAAGATCGCTAGTGAGGTGTTCTTTGAGCCTCAATTACCGCGCCTTTATGACTATATTTTTTCATAAACATAACATCTAGCAGCCTGCCTGCCGGGCACCAAATTGGCTTTCAATTAAGGACCACTGCATGATACGTATATGCCTTTTTACCCTCGCCACACTTATCGCCTCCAGCTATGCTCAGGCTCAGGATATGAGCAACTGGAGTGACAAAACTGTGTGCCGGCTAATCGCATCACAAAGCGACAATGATGCATATCAAGAAGAAGCTGAGCGCAGAAAGCTGGACTGCAGCGCTTTAGGCACAAAAAAACCAACCAGTAGCAGTAATACCAAACAACAACCAACAACAAAAATTAGCACAGAACCGGGCATTCAAATATATGATGTGGCACTTAAACCCGCTGATAAGGAACGTCTTCTATCCACCCCTTTAAGCAAAACTGAATTTGATTTTAGTGCTTATAGAATAGCCCAACACGCTGACACAATAACCTGTTCATTTGATTTACGCCGGGTCGTCTATGAGAACAAAACTGAGGGTGAAATGGAGAACTGGAATATTGCCAATGGTGTTATACGCATTGAAAATGGCAAGGTGAATCTAAAGAGTGGCCGCTGGAATATGGGCGGCCTATCAAGCAACCCTAGCTACCTAAGAGACGAAATCAACCTAAGACTCACAGACAAAGGCCATCTGGTAGGCAAGATGGCCTACTTTCATTTAAACATCGATAGCGGAGAGGCCCCTATGGCGCCGCTCTATATTGAACTGGCCCCACATCAACGCTCTACTGCTCTTGATTATAAAAACCTGCCAACCACCAAGGCAGAAATCTGGATCGACGTAGAGGACTGGGCTGGTGGCGTGCTGTTACTGCGTTATTGTCGCTAAGTTGCAGACCTATGTGCCCTTATTTGTAGGGCACAATCACTTCATTACGTCGTAAGAAGGGCAATGAAACTGGTGAGTTATATCTAGCTAATACAGGCTCACCCACTGGCGTTAGGCCTTTGCTTTCGAGCCATGCCAATAATTGCGCGGTCTTTTTGGCGGTTTTTATTTCGCCCGCAAAACCCGAAAAGCGAATAGCTGCGTAGTTGGTGGCAGGTACCTGACGCAACTCAACGGCAGAATTATTAGGCACAGGCAAGCTATCCATGGTGTACTCACTGGGCATAAAGAAATCAACACGCCACTGACCATCAGCTTGTTCCATACTAACAGGCACCGTCATATTGATTTTTTCTGATTGCGCTCCCAAAGTTACCGGAGCGGTCATACTGATTTTCTGACTACCACCATCACTAATGGTATTATTGCCAAAAATATAATCTGCTATGACTTTGAAGCCCTCAGTAGAGGCCTGGTCCATGGAGCCTCCTACCAGCGTTTGCGCGACAATACGCGGCGCGTATGTTCGCAGTTCAAACTCACCTGCCGATTCTATTACCGTGTATTCCGGTTCTTCTATTGCCATAGCGCCCCCCGAGAAAGACAGACTGCCTAGTGTAAATATCATGGCGAACAACATCAGCAAGTAGCGATGTTGAGCCAAAGTGATCACAGTTACCTGATTGTTATTTCGATTTTGTGCAGAATCAACCACCATAGGGTGCATCTTATTTACCCTCCCCTGTTTACCAATTCATCCTGTTTAAACCCTCACTTTGCCTACTAGTCTGGGCCAATGCCAGTTAAACATAACATTTAGTTAAACTATCAGACAAGTGTATTTGACACTGGCAAATTGCGATTCAGGATAATGCTTATGTTTGGCTTTACGAACAGGGCCAAGCAATCTCTTGGAGCAGGCGCACGAGTGAAGAGATGGTTTGCCTATGACGACGGAGCAGACACAGATATACATATTACCTGTGTAGCCCCAGCACCAAATAACAGGCAAAAAAAAGCTGGGCCAGCTTCCCGGTCCCAGACTTTTTTGCATCAAAGACGCGATGGCTGTATAAGTTAACCACGCACTAACCGACATAGTCACCCACTATATCACTTGGGCTAACTGCCATACTTATGTATGGCAGGCTTCTATCAATGTATGGCTGCTTATGTGGCTATAACTTAAGCGGGGCGAACGTTAGTTGCGCAAGGGCCTTTTTGACCTTCGCCAATTTCAAACTCAACCGCTTGACCGTCTTCCAAAGTACGAAATCCGCCGCCATTCTGAATTTCAGAATGATGAACGAACAGGTCCTTACCACCGTCTTCCGGAGTAACAAAACCATAACCTTTGTCAGCGTTAAACCACTTAACAGTACCTTTACTCATAATAAAATCTTCATATTGTTGGTGAGAAAAAGACCATTTTCGCTATCACCATCACGAGAACAGTTATTAAATTCATTACAAGGGTGCAACACTAACAAAACTGACGCCAGATTGCATCCCTAAATTCCATATTATTGCTAGTCTTTTAGTCCCAGCACATCCTGCATATCATAAACGCCACTGGCTTTGCCTGCTAACCACTCACAAGCCCTTACCGCTCCTTTGGCAAAGGTCATGCGGCTACTGGCTTTATGGCTAATCTCGATACGCTCGCCTTCGGTGGCAAACAATACCGTATGATCACCCACCACATCACCTGCTCGCACCGTTTCAAAACCAATTTCCTGGGCGCTACGAGGGCCAATTATACCCTCTCGGCCGTATACAGCACACTGCTTTAGATCACGACCCATGGCATCAGCCACGACCTCGCCCAAGCGAATAGCAGTACCGGATGGTGCATCTACTTTGTGACGATGATGAGTTTCAATAATCTCCACATCATAGCCTTCTTGCAACACACTGGCGGCGCGATGCAGAATATCCAGCAATAAATTTACACCCACACTCATATTGGGTGCAAAAACCACAGGAATTTTAGCAGCATAAGCATGCAAAGTCGCCCTTTGCTGCTCATTTAAACCGGTGGTACCTATAACAATTTGCTTGCCCAGGCGCGCACATTCGGCCAGATTGGCTAAAGTCAGCACAGGATTGGTAAAGTCAATAAGCACATCAAAGTCATTGGCAGCGTCTGCCAGACTGGATTTTAGCCTTACACCCACCTTGCCAATACCAGCCAATTCCCCGGCATCTGCTCCCAGCAAGGAGCTGTGTGGCGCAACAATAGCCGCCCCAAGCTCAACCCCCGCTGTGGCGTGCACAGCTTGAACCAGCACTTTACCCATGCGCCCACCTGCACCGATAACTGCAATTCTGGTCATAATAAAATCTCTGTTTGTCGGGTTAAAACCAGACCTACATTAACACAATAAGGCAACTTTTGGGGTAGACCATGCTTATCTAACCCTTTTGGCTACTAGATATCTTCAAAAAAACTCTTTACTCCTTCGAACCACGATGACTTCTTGGGCGAATGCTTGTGCTTGCCTGCATCCATAGTGGCCTGAAACTCTTGTAGTAATTCTTTTTGCTGCTTGTTTAGGTTGACTGGCGTTTCAATAGCAATTTTGCATATCAGATCGCCTTGTCCACCACCACGCACCTGGGTAACACCTTTGCCGCGCAAGCGGAACAGCTTGCCACTTTGTGCGCCTTCAGGAATTTTCAGTTTCACCCGGCCATCCAGGGTCGGAACTTCAATTTCACCACCCAACGCGGCATCAGTAAAGGCAATGGGCACTTCACAGTACAAATGTTTACCATCCCGCTGGAAAATACTATGCTCACGCACCGAAACCTGAACATATAAGTCGCCCGTTGGGCCACCATGCACACCGGCTTCACCTTCACCAGTAAGACGAATGCGATCACCCGTATCCACCCCAGCCGGAATTTTAACTGACAAGGTCTTGGATTCCTGCACACGACCATCACCGTGACAGCTACGACAAGGGTCAGCAATAACACTACCCTTACCATGACACTGCGGGCAGGTTTGTTGCACAGAAAAGAAACCCTGCTGCATACGTACTTGGCCAGCACCATTACAGGTGCCACAAGTTTTGGCTTTGGTACCAGGCTTGGCTCCTGAACCATCGCAAACTGTACATTCAACCTGAGTGGGTATACGAATTTCTTTGCTAACACCGCGTACGGCTTCCTCTAAGTCCAGCTCCATGGTGTAACGCAAATCGGAACCGCGTTTTACACCAGAGCGACCTCCACCTCCGCCACCACCAAAGATATCGCCAAACATATCACCAAAAACGTCACTAAAGGCCGCACCACCGCCACCAAAGCCACCGGCTCCAGCACTGGCATCTACCCCAGCATGACCATACTGGTCATAGGCTGCTTTCTTCTGCCCATCTGACAGGACTTCATAGGCCTCGTTAACCTCTTTGAAGCTCTCTTCCGCCACCTTGTCATCAGGATTTCGGTCGGGGTGGTGCTTCATAGCCATGCGGCGGAAGGCCTTTTTGATGTCCTTGTCAGAAGCACCTTTGTCTACACCAAGCACTTCATAATAATCACGTTTAGACATATCTAATCCACTAGTTACAATCGCTGACTGTAAATACAAGAACGCGGGACTAGTCCCGCGTTACCAAGTACACCAAGTTTTGGGCGCGAGCGCTTACTTCTTGTCGTCGTCTTTTACTTCTTCAAACTCTGCATCAACGGCATCATCAGCTTCCGCCTGTGCTTCACCTTGCTCACCCTGTGCAGCCTGTTCGGCATACATCTTTTCAGCAATCGAGTGAGAAGCTTCGGTCAAAGCCTTGGTTTTGGCTTCGATATCGTCCTTGTCATCCGCCTTCAGTGCTTCTTCCAGCTCGGCAATGGCCGTTTCGATGGCAGACTTCTCTTCATCGGTGACTTTATCACCAGCTTCTTCCAACATCTTCTTAACTGAGTGAACCATGCCGTCACCCGTGTTACGAGCAGCTACCAGCTCTTCAAACTTCTGGTCTTCTGCGGCATTGGCTTCCGCATCCTGCACCATTTGTTCAATTTCTTCATCACTCAAGCCAGAAGACGCTTTAATCACGATGGACTGCTCTTTACCCGTACCCTTATCTTTTGCGGATACATTCAAGATACCGTTGGCGTCAATATCAAAGCTTACTTCAATCTGAGGTATACCACGTGGTGCAGGAGGAATATCGCTCAGATCAAAGCGCCCCAAAGACTTGTTTTGAGTGGCTTGTTTACGCTCACCCTGACATACGTGAATGGTTACCGCTGCCTGATTGTCGTCAGCAGTAGAGAAAACCTGTGATTTCTTGGTAGGAATCGTGGTGTTCTTTTCAATTAAAGCGGTCATCACACCACCCATGGTCTCAATACCCAGGGTCAAAGGTGTCACGTCCAGCAACAATACATCTTTTACATCCCCGGCCAGTACAGCACCTTGAATCGCAGCACCCATAGCCACAGCCTCATCCGGATTGACATCCTTACGTGGCTCCTTGCCAAAGAACTGGCTTACTTCATTCTGTACCAAAGGCATACGACTCTGACCACCAACCAGGATGATCTCGTCAATTTCAGAAGCTTCCAGATCAGCATCTCTTAATGCTTGCGCACAAGGCTTCAAAGTAGAGGCAACCAGATCTTCAACCAGTGCTTCGAGTTTGGCACGGGTCACCTTGACGTTAAGGTGCTTGGGACCAGTGGCATCAGCGGTAATATAAGGCAGGTTAACATCTGTCTGGCTGGCGCTGGACAATTCCACCTTGGCCTTTTCCGCTGCTTCTTTTAAACGTTGCAGAGCTAATGGATCATTGTGCAGATCAATGCCGGATTCTTTCTTGAACTCATCAGCCAAGAACTCAATCATGCGCAAGTCAAAGTCTTCACCACCCAAGAAGGTATCACCATTGGTAGCCAATACTTCAAACTGGTGCTCACCGTCTACGTCGGCAATTTCGATGATGGAAATATCGAAGGTACCACCACCCAAGTCATATACAGCGATCGTAGAGTCACCACGATTCTTGTCCATACCATAGGCCAAAGCGGCTGCAGTTGGCTCGTTGATAATGCGTTTAACATCCAAACCAGCAATCTTACCGGCATCCTTGGTAGCTTGTCGCTGGGAATCGTTAAAGTAAGCTGGTACAGTGATAACCGCTTCTGTTACTCCTTCGCCCAGAAAGTCTTCTGCCGTCTTCTTCATCTTCTTCAGAATCTCGGCAGAAACCTGCGGTGGTGCCTTGCTCTCACCATTAACATTGACCCAGGCATCGCCGTTGTCGGCAGCTTCAATCTTGTAAGGCACCATAGTGATATCTTTTTGTACCACATCGTCCTTAAACTTACGGCCAATCAAACGCTTGATAGCAAACAAAGTGTTAGTTGGGTTAGTGACCGCCTGACGCTTGGCAGGTTGACCTACAAGCGTTTCACTATCATCAGCAAAAGCGATGATAGAAGGAGTAGTGCGATCACCTTCAGCGTTTTCAATTACCTTAGGCGCATCGCCATCCAATACAGACACACAAGAATTGGTGGTGCCTAAGTCAATACCGATGATCTTTCCCATCTTTAACTCCAAAATTTCCATAGCCCGCTAATCCGGGCACTCAATTTAAATTCAGTTCAAGCTTAGCCAGCGGTTCAAGCCATATATTTGATGCTTGTACGTTGCATGCTTGCTTGCTTTCGTTTGTAAGGCCTTAACACCGTTTTTCAACCCAAAAACCACATTTTTTTTAGGTTTTTAACGCTAATCCGGCCTTAATTTGCAATTCCAGTTATTTTGACACCACTACCATGGCCGGGCGCATCAAGCGACCATTTAAGGTATAGCCTTTTTGGAACACCTCCATGATGGTATTGGGCTCCATATCAGGATTCGGTATGGCGGTCATGGCTTCATGTAATTCAGGATTAAACGGCTCACCATGGGGATCCAACTGCTCTACATTGAATTTCTTTAAGCCTTCCAAGAGCATGGTTTGGCTCATTTCGACGCCTTCCAAAAGATTTTCCAAGGTCGCGTTTTCGGCCTTGCTGGCAGTAATGGCACGTTCCAGATTATCAACCAGACCCAGCAGTTCAGTAATCAGTTTTTCCTGGCCAAACTTATGGGCCTTGGAGACATCAAGCTCAGCCCGGCGGCGAATATTTTGCATTTCTGCCTGAGCGCGAATAGCCTCGTCTTTGTGACTGTCCGCCTGCGCCAGCACAGCCTGCAGTTCAACTTGCAAAGATTCTACTGTAACCTCCTGCATAGCCTCTACTTCTGCTTCTGCTTCGGCTTGCTCAACTGATTCCTGTTCGACCACCTGATCCTGCTCATCTGCTGGATTATCTTGTTTGCTCATGGATACTCCACTAGTGTCTAGCTAATTTAATCTATCTACGGTCTCAAACTACCTCCGAGACTCGAATGCCAACTTATATGGGGACAACAAACAATGATTCAAGCATGATTGGGCCATATTTTAACAACATAAAAACAAATATACTGGACATTTATCCACTACTGTATATACTTCCAGTATATATCTGTTTTAGTCAACGCACACGAGGGCCCAATAATGCTCCAGCAACTCATCGTGCAGCACTTTGCTCTGGTCGATTTCCTGCATCTGGATTTCAACCACAATATGACCGCTATTAGTGGCGAAACAGGCGCCGGCAAGTCAATCCTGCTGGATGCTTTGGGACTGGCTCTGGGGGATCGGGCAGAATCTGGCTGTGTGCGACAAGATGCCGACAGGGCTGATATCCATGCCGTGTTTGACCTGCATAATCTACCCACCATAAAAGACTATCTGGCCAGCAAACATCTGGCCAGTGAAGATGACCCAGACACCTGTATTTTACGCCGTATAGTGAATCAGGATGGCCGTTCCAGAGGTTATGTCAACGGCAGGCCAGTGAACATATCAATCCTCAAGTTGCTGGGCCAACAATTGATTAACATTCATGGCCAGCATGAGCATCAACACCTGCTGGCCCGCGACAGTCACCTTAAATTGCTCGATGCCTACGGCGACTACCAACAGCTACTACAAACGGTAACCGCCATTAGTCAGCAATGGCGGGAACTGGAACGACAAGCCAAAACCATGACGGGTGCCAATCGACTGAGTGAAGCCGAGCAACAACTGCTGGCATATCAGGTAGATGAACTGGAAAACCTTGCCCTTCAGGATGGCGAACTGACACACTTGGAACAGGAGCATAAGCAGCTTGCAAAAGCCGAACAACTGCTACAAGCCGTGGGAATGGTGATGCCAGATAACGCTGCTGGTGATGACCCCAAAGCCAACCTGCAACGCTGGCAACAAAACCTACAGGAGTTCGCAGCCTATAGCCCACAGATTGCTAACGCAGCGGAACTACTGGCCAGCGCCGCTATTCAGCTAGAAGAATGCCAATACGAACTACAAAACTTTATTAATGGCTTCGATCAGGATCCAAACCGCCTAACCATTATTGAGGCTCGCCTTGATGAAATTTATTGCACCGCCCGCAAACATAAGGTGCAGCCCGATCAGTTACTGGCCCACAAGCAAGCATTGCTGTCACAACTGGAACACAATCAAAATCAGGAAGCCGATCTACAGGCCATCAACACCCAACAACAGCAACTGGCCAACCAGTATGC
This sequence comes from Gammaproteobacteria bacterium, assembly GCA_030748435.1. Lineage (GTDB taxonomy): Bacteria > Pseudomonadota > Gammaproteobacteria > Pseudomonadales > Balneatricaceae > Njordibacter. The sequence goes on from JASMLZ010000091.1 coordinate 15,486, forward strand.
CGAAGCCGCCAGCCAATTAACCACTGCACGCCAGCATACAGCTAGCCGCTTACAACAAGCTGTTGCCAAACAGCTGGCACATTTAGCTATGCCCCATTGCCAACTCGAATTTGCTATCAACCAAAAAGCGCAAACAGAGCTATTCAGCAACGGCCTCGACGAGGTTGAAATGCTGATTCAGACCAACCCTGGCCAAGCAGCCAAACCACTAGCCAAAATCGCCTCAGGCGGTGAACTATCACGCATTAGTCTGGCTATTCAGGTGGTTATTGCCAGCACCAGCATTACCCCCTGCCTTATCTTTGATGAAGTGGATGTGGGCATTGGTGGCGCCACGGCCGAAATTGTTGGCCGACTATTGGCACAGCTTGGCCAGCACTGCCAACTCCTGTGCATCACCCACCTGCCTCAAGTCGCCAGTCAGGCCCAACACCACTTGCAAGTCAGCAAACACAACCAAAACCAGCTTACCCATACCCAGGTAGTGCCATTAGATGACAAGCAACGGGTACAGGAAATTGCCCGCATGCTAGGTGGCGTCACCCTAACCGAGCAAACCCTGGCCCATGCTAAAGAAATGCTTGGTACTAGTGCCGTGCACTAGTACCCCAAGACATTCACCAGATATACGGCAAAACTTACCACATACACTGTAGGTTGGACTCTAGTCCAACAATAAACCAGAGGGCCACAAATCAATAGCCTTAACAACAGCCCATACGGATTTTTCCAACTCTGGTATAAAACCAAGGCTTGCCGATACAGCTGGGAAATTTATAAGCGGGGAACCTTTCGCCCAAACACTAGTCACAATACAGCAACCAGTTTACGCTTTAGCCCAAGCGGGGAATCAGGTATGATGCTTGGCATCAAACCGCTGGGCACCAGCAACTAACCAAAGCACGGAAGTGTCAACAAAGTATGAAACACTATCTTACTACAGCACTATTATGCCTTGCACTGAGCGGCTGCTCTGGCTTGGCAGATATAGAATTTCCCGGCGTCCATAAGATGGATATTCAACAGGGCAATATTATTACTGATGATATGGTGGACCTGCTGCGCCCCGGCCTCACACGCAATCAGGTGCAATATGTGATGGGCACGCCACTGATAGTAGACACTTTTAATGATAATCACTGGGACTATGTCTACCAGATGCGCCAAGGAGATGGCACCACCCAAGAAGAAAAGCTGCGTATTATCTTTGTTAACGATCGGGTTAGTGAGATTCAGCGTTAAGTCACATACTTCGGGCAAGGCTCGCCGTATACTTAATCTTTCTTTTTAGCTTCTGCCGCTTTGGCAGCGCGATTGGCTCTGGCCTGTTTGGGATCAATTATAAGTGGGCGGTAAATCTCGATGCGCTGCCCCGCTTTAATTTCTTCATCTTTGGGTTTGCGCACCGTCTTACCAAAAATACCCATGGGTGTATCATCAACGCACAAACCAGCGAAGCGCTGCTCAATACCTGATTGTTTGGCCGCATCAAATACACTGGTTCCTGCCGGTACCTGCACAGCCAATATCACCTGTTCGTCTGGCAAGGCGTAAGCAACTTCTATGGCAATCATTTTTGGCTCATTCATAAACCTGCTCCGCTCTGTGACAAAAGGCATCCACCATATTACCGGCAACTTGACTAAATAACCCACCCAAAGCTTTGCCAGCCAAACCCGAAATAGCAAAATCCAGTTGCATTTCCACTTTACAGGCATCTTCACGCAAGGCTTTGAAATACCACTTGCCATGCAGATGCTCAAACGGGCCTTGTTCCAGCTCAAGCTCAATTAAATCAGGTGCCTGCAGTTGATTACGAGTGATAAACTGATAACTGAGCCCCGCTTTGCGCAGGTGTAAGCGCGCCACCATATGGCAGTCACTTTGTTCCAGCAAATCAACACCAACACAGCCATCCAAAAACTGCGGATAAGACTTTACATCATTAACCAAATCATACATCTGCTGAGCAGAATGCATCACTAACGCAGAACGATTGATGACCGGCACTGAAAGCCTCAAGAACAAGGGTTATAAAAACGCCATATTCTAAGCCTTTCCAGCCAAGCACGCCAGCGACACAACCGACAAAAACAGAAAATGCTCAGGCTTTTTGGCATCAACCCCTACCGAATTTCGGCCCATGCTGTACAATGCGCGCCATGGCAAAAAAATCCAAATCCAAAAAACCTTCTGGCAATACCATTGCCTTAAACAAACGTGCAAAGTTTGAGTACCATATTGACCAACGCTTTGAGGCGGGTGTGCAACTTATGGGCTGGGAGGTAAAAAGTTTACGCGCTGGGCGCGCCAATCTAACGGACTCTTATGTGCTGATACGCAATGGAGAGGCACAGTTAGTGGGCGCTCACATATCGCCACTACTTACAGCCAGCACCCATGTTGTATGCGAACCCATGCGCCCACGTAAACTACTGCTGCATAAAAAAGAAATTGCCAAGCTATTCGCCGCTAGCACGCAGAAGGGCCACACCATCGTTGCTTTGGCCCTGTACTGGAAAGGTCCCCATGTAAAATGTGAAATTGCCCTGGTAAAAGGCAAGCAGTTACATGACAAGCGCGCCACAGAAAAAGAACGTGACTGGAGCAAACAGAAGCATCGCATCCTGATGAAGGCCAAATAAGCCTAACCTGTTTCTGCCTCAGCCAACAAAGCCAGGCTTTCGTCGGCAAAGCCCACACCGGCTTCTGTGTAAAAGTTAAATATACGATCAATTCCACACTGGCTTAACGCCGCAATCTGGTCTTCATAGCGGGCAAAGGCCACCACCTTGCCCTGATAATGACTGGCCCGCAATTGCTCCTGAATATTTTGTATATCGTCAATATAAGGCAAAGCCAGCAGAATCAAGCGAATTTGCGACAGGTCCATATTCTGCCACAAGTCCACATCCTCAGCATCGCCAAACAATACCCGTGCCTGCTGCGCCTGCAGGTGCTTGGCACGCTGTTCATCAGAATCAATGCCCCACACCTTATTACCCATTGCTTTGGACAAAGACATATAAGCGCCCTTACCCACCCGCCCCATACCAACCACTAAAACCTCGGCGTTGGCTGGCAGGACAAAGGTGTCATCGTATTGTTTACCCTGCTCCTCAAAGCGCGTGATAAAACCTTTAAACAAGCGATAAATGGTATGAGAATAGCGATAACCGACACTGGTGATAACAAAGGAAAACGCCACTGCCAAAGCCAGCACCACCAGCCATTCTTTCGCAAGCCAACCCAGACCAATAGACAAGGCTATAACAATCAGACCAAACTCACTGTAATTGCCCAGGATAAGCGAATTTAAATAGGCTGTGCGCGCTCGTAACCCCAGCAGGCCATGGAAATTAAAGAACAAGAAACTCTTTATCGGTATAAGCAAAGCGATCAGCAAAGCAACATAGACCATATCCAGCGTGGGTAAGGCGGTAAAGCCAATGGATAGGAAAAACCCAATTAAAAACAAGTCCTTAAAACTCATTAACGAGCGGTATAACTCAGCTGATTTAACCGAGCCACTTAATAGAACACCTGCGACCAGAGCCCCCAAATCACCTTTAATCCCAACCGCAGCAAACAGCTCATAACCGCCCAGAGCGAGGAAAAAACCCGCCAAAGGTAATAACTCATCGTGCCCTACACGATCCAGAAAATAACCAATGGGCCGGCGCAACAAGAGCAAAAACAGCAAGCCAAAAGCCCATATAGAAGGCTGTTGACCGGTAGCAACCACCATAAATACCACCGCCAGCACATCCTGAACCACCAGAATACCAACGGCCAGCTTGCCATGGCGACTTTTTAAATCACCACTGCCTTCCAACACCTTAACCACACATACGGTGCTACTAAAACTCAAGGCAAAACCAATAAGTATGGCGGCCTGCCAAGTCAAGCCAGCAAAATAACCCAAACCATAACTAATGGGTAACATGGCAAGCCCGGTAAAAACCAGTGTCCATAGCAACAAATTGCTTAGTGCACCACCCCATACCGCCGTTTGCAGCAAACCTTTGACATTAAGCTTGAGGCCTATGGTAAACAACAATAACGTGATGCCGAGATCAGCAAGGGTCTGTAGTGAGTCACTGGCCTGCACCCCGGCAAAGTGCAATAAAAAACCAGCCAACAAATAGCCAATCAGAGGTGGCAATGCCACAGCCCTAGCTAAAACACCAAATACAAAGGCGAACAGTACCCAGATAAATTCCATAATCAAAGCACCTGCTGACAGATAGCTACCGGTAAATTCCAATTTCTTATATTATGCCCTGAAAAAACCAACAAAGCGCATATTATTTATACCCATAACCCAGCACCTATTAAAAACACTCCTATTTATAAGCACTTAAATAGCGCAACCCCTGCCCCTGTACATACAAATGCTGCTATACTATGCAACTACTTTGGGGATGACTGGATTCGACGCTGGTTACAAACCCTGCGGTGCATGTCGAGAGCGCTTGGTATCTCGTAAATAAAACCTTGCAACATATAGTCGCAAACGACGAAAACTACGCACTAGCGGCCTAAATCCCGCTTACACTGAGCACCAGATGCCTGTAAATGGTTGCAAAGTGGCACGCAGAACAGGATCGTGTGGAACTCTCTCTCGCGGGTAAAGCACTAAAACTTAATCGAGATCGCCCCAGGCACCCTGACTTTCGGGTCGCCACGGGTTAAAACAATAGAAAGAGCTAAACATGTAGAGCCAATGGCAGAGGACTGACGGACGGGGGTTCGACTCCCCCCATCTCCACCATCTTGTAAATAGCCCTAATGAGCCCTCACCGGCCATTAGGGCTTTTTATTAACCCGCAACTTTACTTTCAGGAAATTAGGGCTGATGCGGGCAGTTGCGCACTAACGCCCCCTTAAACAGCTTCAAACGTACTCTTTCTCAAGCAACTGACCTGATACTCCAGCACA
>JASMLZ010000092.1 GCA_030748435.1 Gammaproteobacteria bacterium
TTTGGCGGTGGCGGTGGCGTATGCAGGCAGGCACCAACGTAGGGCACCAGAATAAAGCTGTGGATGCCATGGGTATCAACTTCAAGGGGCACTACAAAGCCGGGGACTTTCACTAACTTGCCATCCAATTCCCGGTTAAGCAGATAGCTATTGGGGTCGTATTCTGGACGCCAGGTATCATTAACTTCATCAGTAAAGCCTTCACCAATAATTTCACCATAGGGCACACCAGGTGGAATAAGATCATCCCATTCCAGTTGTTTGGGTTCGGCTATGGCCATGCTACTCAAGCAGGTGCACAGTGCCAATATCGCCAATGTTGTATACTTCATTATGATTTCACCATCATTCCATCAGCAAGGGAGAAGCGATAAGCACGCAGCGCTGGTAATAAGCTGACACAAGTTCCTGCCACCATAATGGCAACAATAGCCCACAGTTCCCTTGTGCTTGGCAGCCCCAGCTCCAGCCAGATGCCAAACTGCTGATCGATATAGCCTTGCCCCAATCCCAGAAATATATACACCATCAGCACACCTAACAGGCAACCACTGGCAACCAGCAGTAGTGTTTCTGTCATTAATAATAGAAATATGGTGCGCGGCCCTGCTCCCATAGCCCGATAGATGGCCATTTCCCGCCGGCGCTCATTTAAACTGGCAAAGACATTGGCCATCATGCCCAACAAGGCAGTGACAATAACCATGGTAGATATTACCAGAAGGGCTGTTTCGGCAACACCCACCAAGTGCCACAATTCCTGCAGGGCAACGCCCGGCATCACTGCTTGCAAGGGTTCATTGGGGTAGTTGTTGATAGCTCTTTGTAAGCTAAATATTTTTATCGGGCTACTGGTACCCACCAGAGCTGCTGTTACTGTTTTGGGTTGCAGTGGCATTTGGCGCAGGACCTCGGCGGGGGTGCTTTGGCTCGGCTTTTTGGTGCCTTGTTGCCAATCCACATGGATAGCTTCGATGGCCTGCAGAGAGACCATTACCGTACGATCTACCGGAGTACCTGTTTTTGCTAGAATGCCAGCCACGCGAAATGGGTGTTCATCGTGTTTGCTAAACGACACCAACCCATGGGCCACGACAATGGGATCACCCAGTTGGTAGCCCAGTTGCTTGGCCACATCGGCCCCAATAACAGTGTCAAAGAGGTCATTAAATACGTCACCCTGGGCAAAATCCACCTGCTGACCACGACGAAACTGATAACGCTGAAAGAATTCAGCCGTAGTACCCATAACACGGAACTGCCGATGACTATCCCCCAGTGAAATGGGCACTACCCAGTCGATACCAGGCAGCTCGGATATCTGTTGCAAACTGTCCCAGCCCATATTGTTGGTAGCATTGCCCATATGGAATACAGAATAGAGTAACAGTTGTAAGGATCCGGTTCTGGCACCCACGATCAGATCAGTGCCGGCAATGGTGTCCATAAAGCTGGCTTTAGTGCCCGTGCGTACCTTTTCCACACCCAGAAATAAAGCCACAGACATGGCAATAGCCAGCACCGTTAACACCACAGTTAGTTTGCGGGCCAGCAGTGAACGGTATGCCAAACCAATTAGCATAGGGCCTCCACTTGTGGTGTTGCGGTCTGCAGGTCTTCTATGCGCACAACCCGATCAAAATAGTCCGCAAGGCTTGGGTCATGGCTTACCATTAACAGACTTGCATTGCTATCAGCCACCTGATGTAAGAGTAAATTCATAAAAGCTTGCTGGCTATCGTGATCCAGAGCAGAGGTGGGCTCATCAGCGATAATCACTGCTGGCTGACCAATTAGGGCGCGCGCGACGGCTACCCGTTGCTGTTGCCCCACACTCAACTCACTGGTGCGAGCACTTAATATCTGGTCGGGTAATTGCAGTGCCGCACAAAGACGTTGCGCCTCAGCCATGCTATTGCCACCTTGTTCGGCTCGCTGACGACGCTTTGGTGCAAAAGCCAAAGGCAAGAGAACATTGTCAGCCACGCTACCATAGGGCAATAGGTTAAACTGCTGAAAAATAACCCCAACATTTTCCGCCCGAAAACGGTCACGTTGGGCAACTGAAAGACTGGCAGGATTGGTTCCCGCCAGCGTAACAGTCCCTTGCTGTGGCGTAATAACACCACATAGCAAAGATAACAGAGTCGACTTGCCTGAACCACTGTGGCCAAGTAACAGCACTCGCTCACCCCGGCATAGGGTGAAGCTATCTATATTTAAGGCAAACTGCCGACTGCCAGGCCAGGTAAAACTGACCTGATGCAGGGCGACAATGGGTTCACAATCAAGGTCCACATTAGAATTCCAGTCGAGGTTCAGCGCGCTCTACTTCAAACGCACGGGCTCCACTATGATTCACAATTTGCACCTCAAGTTCAAGGGCCTGGGGGAAAATCTGGAAATAAGGAAACTCCATATGATTTAACTGCGCAGGATTGGCACAATTAAACGCATATTCCGCATGGAAAGCGGTGTGTTGTTCTTCCTCGTGAGCATGTTCTTCTTTATGAGCGTGCTCGTCTTTATGAGCGTGCTCGTCTTTATGAGCGTGTTCTTCTTCATGATCATGTTCTTCTTCATGATCATGCTCTTCCTCATGATCGTGTTCGTCTTTATGATCATGCTCTTCTTTATGATCATGTTCTTCTTTATGAGCGTGCTCTTCCTCATGATCGTGTTCGTCTTTATGATCATGCTCTTCTTTATGAGCGTGTTCGTCTTTATGATCATGCTCGTCTTTATGATCGTGTTCGTCCTCATGAGCGTGTTCTTCATGCTCAGCACCATCAAGGTGAGCTTCAGCTGTTAACAACTCACAGGCAGCTGAAGCAGGTAGATTAATCAGACTCAATGGCAGTTGCAGCTGTGCTAATGCACCCTCAATGGCCTGTTTATCTTCTGCGCTGGTTGCCGTGTACTCGAAACCGACAATATCGGCCCCAGGAGCGGTCAATTCCATGGCCAGCTGATTGCCAGCAATAGCAATATTCAATTCACCCACACCATGTTCGTGTGCTTGATGTTGTACAAAATTTTCTGCCATGGCAGGAGCGGCAGCAATGGCAGCTGCTAGAGTGATAATGTGTTTCATAATTGCCCTACTTAATTAAAAGCCAAACCATCGGTGGTGATAACCATTTGATAGCACAAAAAAAGGTAACGTTATAATATAACATTATGCCCAATAAGACAATTGTCCGGAAAGCTCATAAAAAGTGTGCGAAAAGTACTGGTATTGCAGCATGACGAATGACAGACTGACGCTTCAGTCAGTAGGCACGCAACGACAGAATTGGATAGGTAGATTGGCTGGTTGGAGGCAATACATTGACTGGTTTCTTCACAGGCATTGCGAGCCCAGCAAGCAAGACCGATACAAGATAATTTGTGTGATTTATAGGCATCCTCTCACTATAATAGAGCACTATAAAAAAAGAAATTCAGCAGAGACTACAGTAGGTTCGACCATATCTAGTGAAGGAGCATCAATTGATTGTTTTGCTTATTTTTGGATCAAGGCACCAGAAAAGGCTCGGAAAATAGGCTTAGCCATAAATTCCAAAACGGTACGTGTTCCCGTGCGAATATCTACCGTAGCCGTCATGCCCTGCTTGAGCTGATCCAGTTGGATTTTTTCGTTAGTCTGTAATTCTTGGGGATCCAAGCGTACGTGACCCCGATAATGAGTCATTGTTTGTTCACCAACCTGTTCTGTTAAAGTGTCAGAGCTAATATAGACCAATTCGCCGGTAATACCCCCGAAGATCGAAGGGTCATAGGCATCCAGCTTAACTGTCACAGGTAGACCCAATTTCAATTGGCCAATATCGACAGGTTGAAGCTTCATTTCCACAACGACATCACCATCTGTGGGCGATATGTGCATTAATTCATCACCTGCCCTTAATACGCCACCCAGGGTCGTTACCTTAAGAAATTTTACTACCCCGTCTACGGGGGCAACTAGTACCGTATGATCCAAAACACTCTTGCGTTCTTCCAGTTTAAACCGCGCACTGGCTAATTGCCCTTCCAGATCTGTTGCTTCTTTGCGCGCCCTTTGCAAATAATCGTTCCGTATTTTTAATTGCTTACCTTTTAGATCATTGACTTCGCGTTGACTTCGCATCACATCCAAACGGCTGATATCCCCACTTTCAAAAAGGGCTTTGTTCATATTCAGTTCTTCAGTAGCCAAGTCAAGAGCACCTTGTAAAGTAATAAGTTCATCTTGAAGTGAGACATTGTTTTGTAGATACAAGTCCTGCTGTACCTGTATCAGGTCTGCATATTCTCTATTGATAGCACTGAAATCAGGCTCTCTATTGAGGCCTTCGGCCTGAGCACGAATAAGTGCCACTTCCAGATCTGCTACTTTGCTGCGCGTTTCTTCATAGGAGGCATTCACCCGCTCTTTTTCAAGCACGGCCAAATCTTGACCTTTAACGACCTTGTCACCCTCCTGCACATTCAAGCTTTCTAGTACCCCACCATCGGCAACTTGAATAACTTGTGTTCGAGCACTGGGAATAATCTTGCCTTGAGCTCTTACTGCCTGATCTATTTGAAAAAAATAAGCCCAGGTAATAAACAGTATCAGACCCAATATGAGCAAGTAGAAAAGGCCCCTTCCACCACTAACTTTATGTTCTTTAGGTACCTGAAAGCTCTCACCCGAAACCAGGTCAAAGACATTATGGCGCTCCTGCCAACCGTATGTCAGGTCCTGATTTTCTTTTTGGGGTTCCAGCTGTTTCATCAATCCGCTTCCACATTTTTATTCTTATTCGGTCTACTCAGCCGTTCAATCACCTGAGTCTTTGCACCATCCATCACCACCTGATTATTGGCAATGACAATAATACGATCAACCAATTGAAGCAATTCAAGCTTGTGAGTGACCAGTACAAGCGTGTCATCACCGCCTAATGTTTGATGAAACGCCTGCAGTACTTTTGTTTCTGACCCAGAATCCATGGAGGCAGTTGGTTCATCCAGTAACCATATACTAGGCCGCCGCAAGAAAACCCTAGTTAGGTTCACCAATTGACGCTGACCACCAGACAATCCTTGCCCCCCCTCATATATCATCTGTTGCAAACCGTCTGGGCTATTACCAATCACGCTTTCAAACAAACCTGTTAATTTAGCGGCTTGCATAATATATTCATCACCTGGATCAATTAATCCCAAGGTTAAATTGTCCCTTAAAGTTCCTGCAAATAGCCTACCCTCCTGCTGCAAGTAGCCTAGTTGATCAGCCAGCACTGGTTTGGATATATGTGATAGCTCCATATCATTTAGCAATACGCGGCCTTTCTGAGGTTTATACATTCCGGACAACAAACGCAGCAATGTAGTTTTACCCGATCCGACAGGCCCCAAGACTGCCACTTTTTCTCCAGCTTTAATCTGCAGGTTAGGGATAGTCAAAGCATGCTTTTCACCATAGTAGCTAGTTACTTCCTGTAATTGATAGCTTCCCTTTATGGTTTCAGGTACTAGTGGGTGATCAATACCTGCATGATCATCTTCCAACATCCATACTGCATCCAACGATTTGATGGCTGACTTAGCATGAGACCACTGCTGTAAGGTATTAGGAATTGAAGCAACCGGTGCAAGAATACGACCAGAAAGAATAGAGCAGGCAATCAGGCTACCCATACTCAGGTCTCCGGCACTCACCATCATTGCCCCCGAAGACACCAGTGTTACATAGGAGGCTTGTTGAAATGCGGCTATCATATGCTGCGAACGCTCCGCAATCTGTTTCATTTCTAACTCGTAAGAACGGGCAGCATCAGTAGTATTCATCCAACGGCTCAACATACGCCAACCACCCTGACCCGATTTTATCGTCTCAGCACCTTCCACAGATTCTACCAACAAACCTGTCTTGAAATTAACGGCGTGATTGACGTTAGTAGAAAGATAATCGATCCGCTTGCGAAAATAACTGCCTATCAACACGCTAACAACAAAGAAAGCCAAGGGTATCAATGCCAAATACCCAGCAATGGCATACATCAGTGCCACATAAATTAAGGTAAAGGGTGCGTCCACTATAACATGACTGGTGACAGACGTAAGGAAGCCTCTAACTGATTCATAACCCTTCATCTGAGACGCAAGGCTACCTACGCTAGGAGGCAGCTGGTCAAGCCGGACTGACAAAAAACGGGTGTATACATTACGCGCCAACTGCTGGTCTACAGCATCTACCAGGCGATCAAATAATCGCGCACGAAAATGCTTCACCAACCACTCATACAACACCGCTACCGCCACACCTATGGTCAACACCAATAGTGTTTGAGTCGCCGCCGTAGGCACCACACGGTCATATACCTGCATGGTATAAAAAGCGCTAGCCAGCGCTACTACATTGATGGTAACTGAACCTATCAGTGCTTCGCCTAACAACCTTTTATGAGAAAACACCTCTCTTCTTATCAGGTGATAAACCGGACTGCGTGACGCAACAAATGGCGGGGTTGTGGACACTTGAGCCAGACAATGGCCAGTAAGCTGATCCGTACTCTGTTCCTGCCACTGACCTGTTTCTTCATCAAGGCACTCCAATACCCATAAGCCTTGTGCATTTTGTCCACGTACCAACTTCCAACTACCGTCATTGGCAGACATCAAGGCGGGCATTTTACTTGCATCCGGGCGATTCAGAAAACGCGGTGCAGGCGCCTGCAATCGAGCAGCGATGCCTTTGAGCTGACGAAAGGCATCATCTATACCTGCGATAGCATCAACTGCTTCCTGCATAGCGACCTTGTCCAATCGCTCACGTTGTAGCTGTGCTAAACGGCACAAACAAGCATATAGCTGAGTATTCTTCTGCAAGATCAATCTCCCTGTGGAGCCATATCGTTAGTTAAGTCAGGCTCCTTAGCAGTGACACCGGCAAGTCCTTTCACAAATAAGGTTCTGCGCCAACTAGTCACCAAATAGGCTGCCTGCAAATCAGCCACCTGCACCAACATTTGCACCTCTTCACGAGCCGCGTTCATCACTTCCTGCCAAGACTTACGCCCTGCTAAAAACTGTCTTCCGTAGGAATCTGCCACAGCTTCAGTGGTAGCCATGGCGCTAGTCAGACTTTGCAGGCGGCGCTGTATCGAATCCACACTGATCATCAAGCTATCTAATCTTTGCTCAACGGATTGCTGAACTGCTTTTAAACTGGCCTGTTTGGCTTTCAAAGTGGCCTCTGCTGTCTGTTGCTGAGACAGCATAGACAAACCTGCCCCAGTCGATCCACTCATACCTACAAATATCCGTGATCGAGGTGTGGTACCAGCTGTATTAAAGTCATTTATGAGATGTTCTGCCCGGAGATAAATCTCTGGCTTTAACTTAGCTTGCTGCTGTGTGAGTTGGTGACGTGCCAACCGTACTTCTGCTTCAGCCAACTTCACCTTGGGACTCATAGTTAAGGCCATAATGACAGCATTTTGCGACACATCAGAAATTGGCTTGCTGATAGCATCAACCAGATCACCGTTTAACAAGTCTTGGGAAGTAAGTTGACTAAGCTCTTGCACTGCCATATAAAGGGCATCTTTACTAGCAATATATTCAGCCTCTGTAGCTGCTACGCGACCTTCTGCCAATGCCAAGTCTATGCGTGCTGAAACACCTTGCAAAACACGTTTTTCAACCTGCTTTGATAGCGACTCATGATCATCCAGGCTTTTTTGCCAAGCACGCATGCGCAGATAGGCTGACAACCACTTGCCATAACTTTCCATCACATTCTCGGCTAATTGCCATTGCTGTTCACGCACTTGGGTATTATCCATAGCCAATTGTGTTTCGGCCATATCTACCCCAGCACCCAAAGCCCCCCAGCTATAAAGTGGTTGTTTCAAATTAAGCTGAGCTACTAAGTCATCACCTCCATATTGACTGTCAGACTTCTCATGATACGTGGTCTCCACTGAAACCGAAACAGTAGGGTAATATTGCCACCTGGCTGTTGCCACCTGCGCTTGAGTGCTGGCAACGTTAGCTCTGGCAGCCGCCACAGAGGGATGTTGATAAATAGCTAGTTCTATCAACTGATTCAGGCCTTGACCGGCTTGCACAGACATAGTTGTTGTTAACAACCAACATACTATTGATACTCTATGACAAATACCGATCTTTGACGACATTAGAACTACTCACATTAACATGTAAAATCAAAATGCATAGGTAAAATAAGCTCTAACTTCATACATGGAACTGTTAGCCCCACTGGCGTAATCAGCGCCTGAATTATCATCCATCTTACGCTTATAAGCTTGAATACCCACTTTACTACCTTCGCCCAGACTAGTTAACAGTCTTTCGTAACTGAACTCTAAATGTTCCGGATAACGAATACCAAAATTTTTGTCTTCGTCATATTCGCCCATTTTATTCTTGGCATAGGTGAATTTATAAATATTTTGAGAGTTATGCACCAATTTGGCGGAGATACTATTGAAGTTAGATTTCTTTAATTTTGCATCAGCAGCAGTATAAGCTACGGGGACCTGTTGACCGGCTTCCAAATTGGCAACAACCCGCAGTGATGGCGAAGGGTTATAAACAATTTTGCTGGAAATAGTTGTTACTACATCATCTGCTACTGGACGACCTTCATCAATCCAATGCCAACCCTGAGGGTCCCACCAAACCGCCGAGTCACTCTTGCTTGAATAATCTGTTCGAGTAATACCGACATTAAATGCCAATTCAGCATCCTCTTTGACGTCGTTATCCCATTCATAAAAAAAGGTCGCAGGGGTTGGGTCATAGGTAAAGAACAACTCTCCTGACACTGCTTCACGGTTATCTCGAACTGCAAATGGGGAAACAAAACCAGTATGATTGCTGTCTGTCGTACGCCAATATACTGATTGGTTGTTACCCAACTGCATTGCAGCATCTGACATTGCTTGAGCTAAATTAATACGCTTAAACAATCGAGGGGTGATGCGCCAATTACCTGAGGTAACTTGTGCCCCAATTTCTACGGTTTGCTTATTACCCAGCGAAGAATATGGAATATTGGTTTTCCAGACTTCTTGATGCTCACCAGCATCTGCCACCAAACCAGCATAGTTGTATTCACTATATACCTGTACTGATGGACTAAAGTTATCTGTAACCCTAGCTTTGAGTGCTATTGTATCTCTAAAATCAATATTGCCTGTCTTTACGTAGCTATCCAATTCGTAATAATAAACGTCTCCAATGTGCTCTTCTCCAGCATTTAGAACACCCAGCTTTATTGTTGCCGTGTCAGATAAATCAAAGTCCCCTTGCAAACTAAATTGACGTTGTTTAGTTACGCCAGAGACTTCTGATGATGCTATAAACGTGTATTGATCTGATTCGCCAAACTGTTGTTTAAGCATAACCATCGGATCAGCACCCCAATATATTTCATCGCCAGCAACAAGTTTAAAGCCATCAAGCTCACCCTTGCCGATGAGTTCTATACCTGCAGGCGCTTTTTCATTCCATATATCCTGATCAGGCATATTGGTGGTTTCACGCATTAAGCCGAAGTAATCTCCTTCATAACCCCAGTGATAACGTGGCACATGATAAAAAAGATTGGTATCTACTGATTCGCCTAAATAGGTGGCAGAAAAATTATATATTTCCAGATTGTCACCGCCATTACGCAAACTTTTATTAGTTAACCTATCACCATAGCGATACTTAAAGTCACTAGTTGTGCTATCCCACATGCCGTTAATAGTCATTTCTCCAGCAAAACCTAGTGCATTAATATCAAAATCCAAAGAGATTGAATGCCCTTGATCTGCGCTGGATTCGCTATCATAACCTTTAACGAGCGTATCGATGGTTATAGCACCACTGTTAAAACTAATTGGCAGATCTGGGCCCCGGGCAAATGCAGTATTTGCTAGCCCCCCTATGGTTAGCGTCAACCCGACAAACGAGATACGAAATAATTTATTAGCTCTATTTTTCATAATTAATTTCAGCCTTTATGTAATCATTAAATCGAACATATCAGAGTTAAGTTCTATGCGATAAATCCTTCGAATTTGACATTATCGAAATAGTAGACACTTTCATCTCCTACCTCCCCAAAATCAAAAAATACACTTGCCTTGTCGTAGGTTTTCGTTGCATCAAAGCTGGCAGACTCGGCGAAGTTCCAGGAAAGTGATTCCCATGCAATAGAGCCATTTGATTCGGTTATAGCATCAAGCTCGACAAATACCTCAGCCGAAGTATCTTCAAGTTTTAATCGAACCTTGGCTCCATCTTTAGCACTAAGCACATCCATGCTAACAATGGTTGAGTTGTCACCAAGTAAGTCACCAGCATCCAATTGCATAAAGGTGGTGCCAGACCAGGTTTCTGCGCCGCTCGCCTTGGTCAATTTAACTATACCCCCGTCAGATCCTGTTGACTGATTTGCTGTCACAACCTCAGATGCAACCCCACCAAAATCGACAAGGCTATAGCCGGAACTGTCGCTCGTTTCAAACGTCACAGTCATTCCTTCTGGGCGATAAACTTTGACATAGTCTATATCCATAGCATAAACAAAGTCCTCACTTGGCACACTGCCACCCAGGGTTCCACCAATAGCAATATTCATTATCAGATCCATCGAATCGTCAAAAGGCCAGCTATCATCTGTGGCATTGGCAGGTTTTTCATAAACCAAATGGGAATCGCCATCGATACCCACCCTAATGCTGTCTGGAGTCCACCAAAGCTGATAGGTATGCCATTCATCAACAGCAGAACTAATTGTTTCTGTCGTTGAAATACCTGACCCCGCGTGATGGTCAGTAAAATGAAGTGCACTTATAATTTCATTACCAGCGGCTTCATCTGCATAGGCAGATGACCATTCCACGATATCAATTTCCCCTTCCGCAGGCCAAGCAGCACGCCCATTTTGACCAAGCAGCCAAATTGCTGGCCAGGCACCTTGTTCCGATGGCAACCGGGCACGAATTTCGTAATAACCGTATGGAGCAAGGTCATCAATTTGTGATTTCACCCGCGCTGAAGTAATGGTTCCACTGCTATTTTGTGCAGTGATCCGTAAGGCACCATTAACACCTTCTGTGGGATCCACATCAACGATGACTGCATCATTCGCGTCAGACTGATAATCTTGAACTTCGTTATTGCCCCAGCCATCGTTGCCAAGGTCGAAAGTCCAATTGGTAGTATCCGGTTGGCTACCAACATTGTCGAAGGTATCAGTAAACGCCAATGCAAATCCTTCTGGCACCGTAGCGGTTGCAGGCGTGCCCACAGTGGCTGTCGTGTCACTAAAATACAGGTTATCCATGTAGAAGTTGCTTAAACCATCATCTGAACCAATGATGGAACTTTGACTATCGAACTTCATTTGGAAGACACTGGCAAGATCCACACCGGGGAAAGCATCCAAGTCAACATCAAAGCTGTTCCACTGACCTGCTGTCACCTCCAGAACAATCCCCGCTTCGGAGTTATTGCTACCATCAGTGGATACCAAAAACAGCTTTACCTTGCCAGCCGTTTCTGACCACAGGTCCAGATGCAGGCTCTCTTTTGCCGATACATCGGTGCTGTTCAGATCAATACCCTGATAATTCAAGTTGCTGAATTTCAACACATTACCTACGGCACTGTCGACATCCGTAGCGGCGCCCAGGGAACCTGATTGACCCCAACCCGGGTTGAAGTTGGTGACCACATTGTCACTTGTCAGGGCATCAGAGTACAAAGCAATCGCGTCAGCATCCGTTACCGTTGGTGCCGTAGCCGCTGCCGTTGGCGCTGTCGCCGGTGTTGCTGTAGATGCTGTAGATGCTGAGCTTATCAACTCAACATCATCAATCAAGACTTCTCCAACATCATGGCCCATATCAAAAATTACGCGGCTATCGTCACCACCAAAATTAATCTCATTTATCTGAATGGTATAGGTCTGCCATTCCTCCGTGAGAGTAAGGTCTTCTGTGGAACTGCTGTAAGGGGCCACGTTTAAACCAAGGCCAGCTTTTAAAGCACGACCACTAGTACCTTTTGCCTTAAAGCTCAACTGATAACTTGAGTTTTCAACGAGACTTAAAACATAACTCAAGTTAACGTCCCAAGCATTACCCGCCGCTCCTACATTGGCATAATTAAAGCCTTCATTCTCGCGAACATTGGCAGCGTTACCTGACCAGCCTTCAGATGTTTCGAAAGTGCTATTCGCAATCAGGTTCGAGTTATCAACCACCGTATTATTGATTTCGGTAGCCACATTAAGGCTATCTATTTCTTGCAGTTTAGTTAAGCGATCAGAGGTATCAGCTTTTATTACATCAGCCATCGTGCTGCTCAATTCTGTTTGAGCAAATTTTGCCGCTTTATACATACTAGTTAATGTAGCGCTGGCATTGCTAACACCACCACTCGCACTGGTTATCATGGTCTGATTAACGGCCGCCAGTTTAGTACTAACTGAAGATGCCAAAGTATTGAAGTCTAGACTCGCATCACTAAGAGGCACCTTTTGTTCAGCATCAATGACAATAGTTTCAATGGTGGTGGCATTACCCAGATCTACTTGGCTACCATTGGCATTCTGAATGGCTCCCTCAATAGCTTGAGCAACAGCCTTTGCACCCAGTTCAGCAGTTGTGCTTCCTGTTGCAAGAGTTTCAGAACCAAGATCAAGCAGATTGGAAACAGAAGTACTGACAGCTTTGTATTTCAATGCTGCTTCAACGTTCTGTGAACTGGCATTGGAGTCAAGTGCTGCCGCGATCGGATCAAAGGTACTGATATTGATATTATTATCCAAGCCAAAAGCCGTTTTTACTTGCGCTTCGGTTAGATTAGTTGTTTCAATTAAGGTAGAAAAAGGTGAAATTACTTGCGTTTCCGATCCCCCACTAAAGACCGTGGTGACGGCCACACCCGAAGTCTTGTCAATGGTATTGGCTGTAGGTGCAGCAATAATACTACCACCTTTGGGAACGTAGCCTTGCAAGGTATAAGAGCCATTGGCATCCGTTAGATCATTTGGCTCGCCAGCATCAAAAACACCATTATTATTGGTATCCTGGAATACTTTTGCTCCCTGCACGTAACCATTGATTACAGATCCAGAAAAACTGGCAGATGCTGTTGATGCTACAACAGAGCCGCCACTACTGCCACCAGCACTAAGCCCGAGCAGCCCAAGCCCGGCTAGTGGCAAAGAGTACCCCACGCCTGACAAGGCATCTGCTTCGCCTTCTGGTTCTAGCGTTTCTGGCAGGTTAGCTTCAGTCGCTCCTGCTTCGATAGAGGCATCTTCCTTTACGCCTTCCTTTCCTTTCGATTCTTCTTGTTCCGTTTCTTCAGCAAGTTGTGCTTCAAGTTCATTTAGTAACTCAAGCTCGGCTGCGGTTATGGTTCCAGCTACCTGTTTAGCTTTGAGTGCGGCGATTGTTTCTAGAAGATCGGCTGCAGTATTTGAGGAAGTCATAATTATTTCACCTATCGGTTCTTTTATCTTTATAATCATCTGGCTAGTAATGAAAACGTTTTCACCATTAACCATTCGTTTTCTAATTAAATCTTTTGGTTAATTTGCCTTATTCTTTTACAAGTCGAACATTGTCGACTCGCAAGACCACACCATGCTGGTTGTCCCACTCGGGTAACAACACCAGTGGCGTGTTAACATTTGTTAAATCCAAAGAGGAACCTGGGCGCCTGCGTAGCTCTTCCAATGACAAGCGATAAGATTTCCACTCTCCTACCGCCGCTGACGCAATAGGCACCTCTCCGGAACTACAGGGAAAGAAACAATCGATTTTCATTTTCATGCTGTCTGTTGCTCGGGGGTCTACCAAGCGCTGCATATCGAATTCAATATACTTAAAGGCACTAAAATCAAAACCTAATGGGCCTTGCCAATAGCCAACGCCTTGATCTGTCTTGAAGCTAAATTGCTGAACCATACCACGGTCTTTATCTTCAACTTCGATCACGTCAATATTGCCATTTGCTTTCCAGGCCGAGGCCGTAAACGGAGGTACCGACTGCCCATTAAAGATGTCAACAACATCTGCCTTGTAAAAGTCAGGATCAAATTTAATATTCACTATCTTTGGTGGTTGCATGCCAAAATTGCGGATAGCACGACGGTTCTTGGTTGCACATCGACGCAGCGATGAGAGCGCTTTTGGACAGCTATAAACACGCACATAGTCCACTTCCATCTGTGCTGGAAATTTGGTTTTGGCGTTTGGCTCACCTGGCCAACTGCCTCCCACAGCCAAGTTAATCAACAAATGGAAGCGTTCATTAAAGGGCGCATTGCCTTCCACGTTGTACCAATCACCATTTGCATCACGAATTTGTGAATACCAGCCAGATGCGTATTGGGTTACATAATGGAAGTCATTAATATACCAACGGATTTCACCATCAGACCACTCTATGGCGTAAGTGTGAAATTCCTCGGAAGGGTCGCTTTCTGTGTGAATAAAGGTTTCGCCGGTATAAACATTGTTGGGCCACTCTTTTCCATAATGAAGAGTCGCATGGGTTTCTTTTTGTTCAGCCTTAGGGTCTTGACTGACCATTTCAACAATATCTATCTCACCACTAGCTGCCCATGTGCCGTATTTAGCGTCGGTTGGTAACATCCAGATGGCAGGCCAAAGACCTTGGCCTGCGGGCAACTTAGCTCTGACTTCTATACGTCCAAACTTCCAATCACCTTTATTTTTGGTGCGCATACGAGCTGATGTATAGGGTAAAGTCTTCTTGCCACTTGTACCCCAATCTTCCGGCTCGGCAGAGCCCCTGTAGGTTTCTTTAAAAGCTCGAATGATCAATTTGCCATCTTCGATAAAGGAATTTTTATGGCGATCGGTATAGCACTGCAGTTCTTGGTTACCACCACCCCAGCAGTTTTTTTCCCATTCCCACTTACTCTCATCTACGTCTTTGCCTTCAAATTCGTCTTGCCATACCAGTTTCCAGCCCTTTGCTTTAGCATAGGCGATATCAGTAATATCATTGGTAGCCTGTGAATATGCTGAAAAGCTCAACAAAGCACTACTAACAGCACTTAACGCCAGCCATGTAAACGTTTTCATTTTCATTACAAAATATCTCCATCACTGTTAATCACATCACGATACCAATAGGCAGAGCTCTTGGGTGTGCGTTTCTGGGTCTCATAATCTACATGCACCAAACCAAAACGCTGTTGGTAACCGTGTGCCCATTCAAAGTTATCCATGATGGACCAGTAAAAGTAACCCGCAACGTCAACACCGTCAGTTGCTGCTTGTCGCAGGCTCTTCAAATGACGACGCACATAGTCAATACGCCCGGCATCTTCTACCTGACCATTAGTGTGAACCCAATCACAATTCGCCATACCATTTTCTGTTACCACAATCGGCAAACCATAGCGCTCGTAATAGAATTTAGGGCCCCAATACAAACATTCAGGGGTTACATTCCAATCCATAGTGGTACGACCACAACCAATTAATGGCTCAGGTTCCGGTTCGACCGCACCATTTAGTTTTAGGGCACCACCCGAATAGATGTTAGCTGCATACATATCTAATGGCTGGTGAATGGTTTCCATATCGCCTGTACGAATTTCAGGCAAAAACTGTTCATACAACGCCAAACCATCTTCAGGGTATTCGCCTTTTATCATAGGGTCGGCATACCAGGTATTACTAAAGCAATCTAGACGAGAGATATCAAAAGTAGCCTTACGGGCAGCTTCAATCAGCTTTGGATCATTGCTGGTTGGGTAGGTCACCATACCAACTGGTGCGGCACCAATGTTCAAGCTTTGCTTGGCGTTGGCTCGCATAGCTTGAACCGCCTTACCATGCGCCAGTAAAGAATTATGTGAAACCTGCAACACCTTCTCAAATGGCATCTTTAAACCTGGCGCATGTTCCGCAGAATGATGGCCCAAGCCAATGTAGCACTGTGGTTCATTCAGGGTGAACCAGTTTTTTACACGGTCAGAAAACCTATCGGTTATTAACTCGGCATAGTCAGCAAACCAGTCCGAACTATCACGATTCAACCATCCACCTTGATCGTACAAAGCCGTAGGAAAATCCCAATGAAATAATGTAATCCAAGGATCAATGCCTTTTTCCAACAGGGCATCAACGAGCTTGTCATAAAAATCCAAGCCCTGTTGATTAACCTGCCCCTTGCCTTGCGGAAGAATACGTGGCCAAGCAATGGATAAACGATAAGCTTGAATACCAAGATCAGACATCATATTGACATCATCCTGATAACGATGCAGATGATCACAGGCGACCATGCCATCACTACCGTCCTTTACCCAACCCGGCTGGCGGCAAAACATATCCCACACACTATCACCGCGTCCCTGATCTTTTGCACCGCCCTCAATTTGATAGGAAGAAGCTGCAGTGCCCCATACGAATCCATCTTTAAACTTTGCCATTATATCGTTTAACCCTTATTGCCGGATGTTATATTACTTAGTTAGTGTTGTTTGGTGACTGAGTCTCTGACCACCAAATCGGTTTTAAATTTAATGCCTTCAGGCGCTTTCTTGCCATAGATTTCTTGGTAAGCCATGGTGGCACACGCCTTGGCCATGTCATACTTGGGAAAATGCATGGTCGACAGCCGGGGACTAACATAATTGGCCATAAGGATGTCATCAAAACCAATTACGGAAAAATCATCAGGAATGGAGAACCCATTCCTAGCTGCCCATTCATATACACCAAAAGCGGCTTCATCGTTCCCGGCTAGCACGGCAGTATAGGGGACGCCAGATTCAGCTATTTGCTGCATACCAATTACCCCCCCTTCTACTTCAAAGCTCGTGTGTACAATATGCTTGTCGGTGACTATAAGACCGGCCTCTTGCATTGCCCGTTTAAAACCGACAACACGCTCGTTAGCATCTTGCTTGTATATCTGGCCAGCAATGTACACGATGTCCTTGTGGCCTTGATCGATGAGGTGCCGGGTTGCTTTATAGGCGCCATCATCGTTATCCAAATACATGTTGCGGTTTTCCAAACCATCTACATGTTGATTAATCAGATAGATAGGAATACGTTTTTCCAAGTCTTTGAGGTATTCACTATCTAACCCTTCAGTCAACAAAATTAAGCCATCTACCTGCCTCGCCATGAGAAAATCCACAGCTTCCTTTTCGGCTTGCTCCTCACCAAAACCACTGGCTATGATCACGTGCTTATTTAGTTTGCGCAGGGTGGCTTCTACGCCTGACATAACCGGCCCATAGAAAGGGCCGTCAACATGAGAAACGATCATTCCCAAAGTATTAGAACGTTTTGATGACAATGACTGGGCTGCCGAATTAGGCTGATAGCCTAACTCTTCCATAGCAGCGAGTACTTTTTTACGAGTCGTTTCCCTCACAGGGGCGGCATTGCTCGTCACCCTCGATACGGTTGCTGGTGAAACCCCTGCCAGTTTAGAAACTTCTAAAATACTTGCTTTGCTCATATCTACCTAATTTCCTATCAATTCGCCTTTTTATCGCGCTAATGCGAAACAACGAACAAAATGATCTTCTGCTACCTGAGTTACATCAGGCATACGATCTTGACAAACTTGACTCACCTTTGGGCAACGCCCTGCAAATGGGCAGCCCTTGGATTCTGATGTCCATAAAGGTATCTGGTTCTTACTATGATCTTTACTACTATTGTTGTCGCGCTTTCGCCCTACTTCAGGTACTGCACTAATTAGCAATTGAGTATATGGGTGTTGAGGTGTTTGTGTTACTGCATCACTGTTCCCCCACTCAACCATATGGCCCACATACATTACCCCGGTGCGTTCGGCAAAATAACGTGCCGTGGCGATATCATGGGTAATATACAGGAAACCGATGCCTTCATCTTTCATATCGCCCATTAAATTGAGGATCCCCAAACGAATGGATACATCCAGCATGGAGATAGGCTCATCAGCCAAAATAAACTTAGCACCTGTAGCTAAAGCTCTGGCAATGGCGACACGTTGACGTTGGCCGCCAGAAAGCTCATGGGGGAACTTGCCGGCTGTTTGACTGGCTGGCGACAATCCGACCCGCTCCAGAGTAGCTAACATGTAGTCTTCAAGTTCCTGACCACTTAAATGCGGTAAATGGATACGGATAGGACGGTATAAATGATGGCGAATAGTGTGCACAGGATTCAAAGAACCAAAAGGATCCTGAAAGATCATTTGAATCTGTTTAGCCAATGCTTCTTGGCTAATCAGATTTTCAGGGCAATTAATATCCTGACCGTTTAACCGCAACATGCCAGCAGTTGGTTTATATAAACGTGTCAAAGCCCTTGCGCAAGTACTCTTTCCACTACCAGACTCACCTACAATAGCCAGTGCTTCCCCCGCCTTAATGGTCATGCTAACGCCATTAACGGCTCGCATATATTGACGTTTGAAGAACGCATTGTCCAAAGCAAATTCAATAACCAGATTTTCTACTTCAATAGTATCCATTTGCTCATTCGACACATCTATATTACTTGCCAAAGCTTGACTAGCTGTAACCATCACGAATCCTCCATGGCAACTTTATGGCAGGCAACATCGCGATTGTGAGGCCAAGCAAAATGTTCTATAACCGGAGAAGATTCAATACAATCCACATCACATGCCTGACAACGAGCCTGAAAGTAACAGCCATGCGGTGTTTCCAATAGATTAAGTGGATTACCGGGAATACCCTCCAGGCGAACCTTCGGCCCGAAAATGGTAGGAAAAGAATTCAATAACCCCTTGGTATAGGGATGCAATGGCTTACTCATTACATCATCAGATATGCCAAGTTCAACTAATTTGCCCGCATACATGACGCCAATACGATCAGTTATTTCCCCCATTAACCCTAAATCATGGGAAATAAACAGAATTGCAAATCCAAATTCTTCTTTTAGCTGATACAGCTGATCCATAATCTCCCGCTCTACAACCACATCCAATGCTGTCGTTGGTTCATCCATAATAATCAATTTGGGGCGCAAAATAAGAGCAATGGCAATAACCACACGTTGACGCATACCTCCTGATAGTTGATGAGGATATGACTTCATTCTAGAAGGGTGAATACCTACCAGTTCTAGATTATCTTCAGCCCGTTTATTAGCCTGTTCCAGGGTCACATCTTCATGAGCAAGAACCACATCAATAAGTTGCTCACCAATAGTGATTACCGGGTTCAAGGCATTCATTGCGCTTTGGAAAACCATGCTGGCTTTGGCCCAGCGAAATGTGCGCAGCTCTTCCTCAGACATACACAACACATCTTGCCCATCAAAAATAATTTCACCACTGGTGATTAATGCGGGGGCACTGTGTAAGTTGGCAATAGCGAAGGCCAGTGTGCTCTTGCCGCAGCCTGATTCACCTGCCAAACCGACCGTTTCCCCGGGAAAGATATCTATACTGACCTTGTTCACAGCCCTGGCATTACCATCGTCGGTAATATAGTCCACACACAAGTCTTTGATACTCAATAGTGGCTGACTCATTGGGCAGCCCTCTTCGCTTTAACTTCTGCTTTCATACGACGCCATGTCTTAATATAACCACCGGTTTTTAGTTTCGGATTTGAGATCTGATCAATTGACATATTCAACAACGCCAAGCCACCACCAAATATCGCAATAGCCGCTCCCGGTACCACCATGTCCCACCAAGCACCCACCACAAAGGCAGAATTCGATTGTGCCCAGAACAACATGGTTCCCCAGGTCACGATAGTTGGATCACCTAAACCCAGAAACTCCAGGCCCGCTTCTGCCATGAGCGCATAGATGCAAGTACCCATAGCCCCACCAACAACGATACTTATCAGGTTAGGCAAAATCTCAACAAATATAATTCGCCATTTGGATTCACCCATCACTTCCGCGGCCAAGATAAATTCTTTATTGCGAATAGCCAGAGTTTGACTGCGAATAACCCGCGCGCCCCAGGCCCATGATGACAAGCCAATTATTAGGGCTATCACTAAAGGGCCAACCTGGCCTATAAAGGCAGCTAATATAATCAGCAAAGGCAATTGTGGAAAAACCAACACCACATTGGTCAAAGACATGAGAAATTCATCTACCCGACCACCAAAATAACCTGCACTAATACCCACAGCTACCGCAATAAGCGTGGTTATAGCAGATGCGCTAAAAGCCACTAACAAAGAGGTCTGACCACCATGTAATACCTGACTAAAAATGTCTTTACCGGAGCGGGTAGACCCCAACAAAAACTCCGCACTTGGCGGTTGATGTCCCCGAGCAACACGTTTATTGGGCTCATGCTCGGCAATCAAGGATGCAAATGCACTCATACTAATAACAGTTGCAATGATCACAGAGCCCAGAATCGCAGCAGTATTACCACGATAAAAACGCCCTAAAAACTTAACAAATGGATGACTTAACATATCTTCAAAACTCGTTACTTACTCTAAAATGGATATCGATGCTAACTACGTAAGCGTGGGTCTAACCACAAATAGAGCAAATCGGCGATAAAGTTAAAAACCAATACAAATACCACAATCAGCAAGAAACAGGCCTGCATGGTGGGGTAATCCCGAGCACCCAGAGCTTTAAATAACAGTAGGCCAACCCCCGGGTAATTAAATACAGTTTCAATAAAAATAGCACCAGCCATAACAAAACCAATTTGCATAGAAACTGCTGTAACAACTGGTAACAGCGCATTACGAGCTGCGTAGTGCGTCATGATGCGACGGCTACTCAAACCTTTGGCTTTAGCCATGGTGATATAATCTTCACCCAGAACATTGATCATGGCGTTGCGCATATTAAAAATCCAAGCCCCGATACCACCCAAAATCATGCAGGTAATTGGCAACACAGCATGATGCAATACACTGGCAATATATTCCCAGGTCCAGCCTGAATCGAGATCAGGATCGGCACCATAAGAAAGGGGAAACCATTTCCAGCTTAAGGCTAAGATAAAAAATACAAACAAAGCTGTTACCGGTTGTGGCATGGCACCAACAAAAGCCCAAAAGCCCGGCATGAAACGATCAGTAAATCCACCTCGATGATAGGAAGCATAGGTGCCAATTAACAACCCGATCATGACAGAAATAACCGTAGACATACCCGCCAGACCAATGGTCCAAGGCACCTTTACAGCCAATAATTCAGTCACCGGTAAAGGATAGAGCATAATTGTAGGCCCCAGATCCCAAGTAAAAATACTCTTGATGTATTTTAAATACTGAACCCACAAGGGACCATCAACAAAACCTAACATCTCCTTATAAGCCTGCAAGGTTTCAAGTGGCATACGTCCCTGGGCAGCCGCAAATAACGCATCCACAGGATCACCGGGCATCATGCGTGGGATCACAAAATTGAACGTGATTGCCACCATAATGGCGATAAAATAAAAGCTAAAACGCCTAACAACAAAACTCATAATTATGGCTATTCTTATAATTGAACTTATAACAGCGGCCAGCCACGCTGGCCGCTTATTATATTACTTCGCGTACAGTTGCTCAAAAGTGATCAACTTACGAGACGAATCGTAAAACACTGGCTGCACAAAGGCATTATCAGCAGTAGGCCAACCACCAATTCGGGTAGCATTGTATTGATACCAGGTTGGATTAGAGAATAATGGAATAAAGGCCAGATTCTGTGCAGTAAATTCCATCAACTCAGCTAAAATGGCTTGGCGACGATCAACATCGGAAATTGCCAAGTACTCGTCTACCAAAGCATCCACTTCCGGACTGCTTACACCATGGTTAGTATGCCAGGACGCTCCTTGGCGAGAAGTATGGAAATAATCCTGATAGGCTTGAATTGGGTCTTCAGCGTTGGTTTTAGACCAGTTGATAGATGCCTGATAGGTTCCCTCTTTTAGAGCCGAATCGTATACCGACCAATCAACTGTTTTGGTATTCGCTCTAATACCAATTTCAGCCAGATATTCGCTCACCATTTGTACTGTTTGAACCCAGTCAGTCCAACCATTTACCACATGGATATCGAAGTTAATCTCGGTGCCATCCGGATTTTCCAGAAAGCCATCTCCATCAACGTCTGCATAGCCCGCGTCATCCAACAAAGCCATCGCCTTCTGCGGATTATACTCAGCTAAATAATCATACTTGGCATTCACTTGCTCATTGAAGTGAGACTTAAAAAATTCACCAATGCCCGTGACATGAGTTTCAGGCGTTGGGTAACCATAAGCTGCCAAATCCACGATCATTGGGCGATCCAATGCCATAGAGAAAGCCTTGCGGAAGTTGATATCACTAAATGGAGCTTCACGAGTGTTTAAATAAACATTGATTAGGTCATTAGCTGGATACCAGAAACCATGGTTTTCAGGATTAGGCGCAACGTATGTCTTCTCAATATCAGCAATGAAGTTAGAACCCCAATCGATTTCATCATTAATCAATGCTGCTTGGATCTGGGAGTTATCCGTATACTGGCGGAACTTGATACAATCCAGATAAGGTAGACCCTCATCAGCCTTATAGTAATTTGGGTTGCGACAGATTTCGATCTGATTGTCTTTTACTTGCTTGACTTCAGTGATGGGGCCGGAACCAACAGGATTACTATTCTTAAATGTAGAAATATCCTCTACGTCTTTCCAGATGTGTTCTGGCACAACATGCAAGCGCGGCAAGTGCCAATCGATGGTGCCATCTTTAGCGCTAAACTTGATATAAACAGTCTTGGTATCTTTGGCTTCGACTGACGCAAATTTACCTGAACCCCATTGCCCCGTTGCATCCAACTTGGCGTCATCCTTGCCTAAGTTCAGTGAGAAAACCACATCTTCAGCATCCAGACTTGCACCATCTGACCAGGTAAGCCCGTCTTTTAAGTTAATGGTTAAACCCATCAAATCTGCATCATAGGTATAGCTACTGGCCAAGCGCCAGTTTATCTCACCTTTTAAAGCATTCACTGCCCACAGTGGTTCAAACATGGTGCCACCGACCATATCACCTTGAGCACCAGAATAAGGATTAAAATCCTCAACAAAAGTTTGTGTAATGATCGGTACGGTCAGGGTGCCCCCCTGAGCATGTTTACCAGCTGCGTTTGCTGTTGCTGCTATACTTGCTGCTAGTGCAGAAATAGCAAGTGTTAACCCTAGTTTTTTCATGAAATTTCCTCTTCTTTATTATTTAATACACCGGTGAGGCGGCCAATATGTGATACTGATGTCTTTGTTTTTATGAAATCGTTTTCATTCTGTATTTAAAAAAAAGCCCAGTGCTTAGACCCAAATATGAAAACGATTTCATAAAATATACTAGCAAAATACCCACTTGTCAAATAGGAAATTAATATATGTCTGCAGGGCTTATTTCATGTGAATAAGACGGAAAAATAAACGTTGACCATAAATAATTAAATAGTAGGTAACAAAATATACCTGCTTGGGCAATCAGTTGATGACACTGAATTTGCCAGTGCCTGAGCATTATTGTGCGCAATGCCAACGCTATTTCCTACACCAGCTTGCCAGTATTCCCCAATACCTGATCGAAGCGCTATTGTCGAAGGTGGCCTACCTGAAACCTTCTTTGACAGTGCCCCTGACCCGCGAACACAAGAAGGGCTTACAACCAAAAAAATATACAGATGTTTGAAGCGATATATTGTCCGTGAGTCATAGCCACTTGGGGGGTCTCAGCTCGGACCAGTTAGAGCAGGCCTCAAAATGAGGCTATGGAGTCTGGGGGAAGTCCATTTACCATGCTCACGAGTCACTATAATGCCCGTAGAGAGCACGGTGGAGAATATTGCCGATCATTTAGCTACGAACATCGCCAATGAGCACAGTATTAAGGTGGTAGTAAAAGCCTTTGAAGGGCTCGATAAAGGTGCCTACGGTGAGGCATATTAGATCAAAGCATTAAATGACTTCTCAATAAAACCTTTGCTAACGTTATGGGTGATAAATACCAACCGAGAGCGACGATCTTCACCCGGCCATGCTGGCAACCTTACAGGTGGATGAAAGATATGTTGCACCCCATGGACGACCATTGGCTGCTCATCTCCTTCCACATTCAGCACACCCTTAACGCGTAAGATACGGCTACCAACCAAATCCATCAGCAACTCCAACCAATCTTGTAGCATGTATTTGCTGATGGGTTTCTCTATAGCAAAGCAAAATGCGCGGATATGATCATCGTGACGGTTTACATCATGATGATGGCCATGATGGTGTTCGTGGTCGTGGTCGTGGTCGTGGTCGCAATGATGATGCACTTTTGCATTAGCATAGGCTTCCTCTTTCAACCAGCCCTCTACGTCAGTTATTTTACCTTGCGTCGAGAACAGACCTAAATCAAGTAACCAATCAGGGTCAACCTCACCATTAAGCACTTCCCACTTGCTGGCACTAGGATTAATTTCTCCAAGCCGTGCTAATAACTTTGCTTTCAGTTCATCCGTAGTTAGGTCAGCTTTAGTTAATAGCAGCACATCAGCCACGGCAGCTTGTTTAATCGCCTCTTGATGCTGATCCAAGGTATAAG
Source organism: Gammaproteobacteria bacterium (assembly GCA_030748435.1). Lineage (GTDB taxonomy): Bacteria > Pseudomonadota > Gammaproteobacteria > Pseudomonadales > Balneatricaceae > Njordibacter. Next base: position 24,593 of record JASMLZ010000092.1, read on the forward strand.
CCCCCGTTGCCAAATCAACGGTGGTGACGATACCGTCCAATTGATAAGTATCGTGAATCACTGGGTCAGTCATTAAGGTATGAATGATAGGAGCTGGATCAGCAAGACCAGTGGTCTCAATCATAACCCGATTAAAACGACGACCATTATTATCCGTAAACTGCTCAGTTATATCACGCAAAGTTCTGACCAGATCACCACGAATGGTACAACACATACAGCCACTGCTCATTTCCATCAGCAGGTTTTCATTACTTTCGGTAACCAGTAGATGGTCTAAAGCCATTGCACCAAACTCATTGATGATCACCAAGGTATCAGCCAATGCTGGTTGGTTTAATAGATGGTTAAGGAGGGTTGTTTTTCCACTACCTAAAAACCCGGTTAGCAAGGTAACGGGGATTTTTGCTGATGGCGATCGTGTTGAGTCGTTGGTGTTCATCATCTTGTGTGATTATCCAATTAGAGCATATTTGATTTGCGGGGGCAGAGTTAGTTATGAGTTATGGCTAAGCATTAGCCAACCCCTAAGAATGTTATATTATAACATTAATTATCATTAAGTACCGAGCCTATGATTGCATCGCCACTAGTTTCCTCGATACCTTTTACTTAGATATATACTTGCCCCAGAAATCATGCAACTCCATAGCCTTATTGTTGTAACCACATGACACGCTTATTTGTGCAAGCTAGCCACCGATTTCCACTCTCGTAGGCGCCAATATGGTGCTCTTTGCCGACTTATTTGTGCGCAACGCCATTGCGCCAGCAGAGATTTCTATTGGCATAGCTACAGGGACACTAGGCGGGCCTTTCTTCTGATAACTATCAATCCGCAGCTCACGCCTTTTTTATAGCTCAGTTACTAGTTAAATATAGTAAAGCAGAAGAATCCCTGTCAGTAAAACTGCCACCCATGCCACCATGGTTTCCGTCGGCCATAGCTGAGCGAAATATCCCTTAGGCTGGTCTTTCTCTCGGTCATAGGAGCGATTGATCGCCTTGCTCAACATTTGGTGAACCAATTTAGCGACTTTATCCTTGGCATCCACAATTGCGCAGTAGATGGGCACAATAAAACTTGGTGCCAATTTACGATACAACCAATCCGCATCTAGGTTAGTCGAAGGTAACTCAGGTGGATACAAGTTCTTCATATTCAACCATACAAACGCCAAGGCGGAGAAGAACAACAACTGCAGCTGAGTCAGCACATGGGTAATATCGTAAGGCTGGTAGGTTGCTTCCCAAGGCAGCAGGGCATAGACCGTTTGCGCAGGGAAGGTGCCAATGGCTATACATAGCCCCGCGGCGATGGCCATTGCAAGCAACATATTCTTCGGCGGCTCCGTGGTACGAATACCTGCATCATGAGCAAAGAATGCAAAATAAGGAATCTTAATACCTGCATGGTGGAACACGCCTGCTGCAGCAAACAACAGCAGCAGCCAAACCACATCGTAACCTTGCGCCACGGCGGCACTCATAATCATGGACTTAGACACAAAGCCACTAAATAGCGGGAAGGCTGAAATCGAGGCCGCACCAATAATACATAATATCGTGGTTTTCGGCATACTCTTATACAAGCCACCTAATTCCGAACCATTAATGCGACCGGTCATATGCAACACGGCCCCCATGGTCATCATCAGCAGACCTTTAAATATAACGTCATTAAAAGCGTGGGCCACAGCGCCATTAAGGGCTAATGAGGTACCAATACCGATACCCACCACCATAAAACCAACCTGGTTAATCAGGCTGTATGCCAATACCCGGCGCAGGTCGTTTTCAATCACCGCATAGAAGATGGGGAAACAGGCCATCGTGACACCAATCCACACTAGCAGCTCGGTGCCAGGGAAGCCCCTGGCTAACGCATACACTGCCACCTTGGTGGTGAAGGAAGCCAAGAAGATAGTGCCTGTAGGGGTGGCCTCTGGGTAGGCATCAGTCAGCCAATTGTGCAGGAATGGGAATGCGCACTTGATACCAAACGCCAAGAAGATTAACCAGGCGCCAAGGCTTAATGCGCCATCATGCTCTAGCCCAATTTCAGTAAAGCGAGCGCTGCCCGTATACTTTATAAAGATAATTGCCCCAGCCAGCAGTAGTACTCCGGACAGCACCTTCATAATGATATAACGCATACCCGCGCCATAGGCTCGATCGGTACGTCTGGCCCAGATTAAAAACACTGAGGTGAGCGCCAATATTTCCCAGAACACAAACAGGGTCAGTAAATCACCGGCAAAGACAGCCCCCAAAGCACTAGCGGCATAGCTTAAACCCGCCACGTGTTGCAGGGTATCCTTAACATGTAGGGCATAAACAACGGCAATAAAGGCGGCCAAATGGAACAGGTAGCCAAACATCATACTGAGTTTATCAACCCGCACAGGCTCTAGCTGATAGCCCATGAAATCCATGGCCCAGTATATTCCGGGCTCTAATCCTGCTAACTGTAAGGCCCCCCAAATAGGAGCCAATAGCATAATGGCGCTACGTAGATGACCACGTAGGACAAGAGCTGCAATAGAGCCGATTAGTAGCGGTAAAAATGGCGGCAACATGGGCAGACTACTTATCATAATAGTCTTCCTCTTTCATCAGCACTTTACGCATGGCCTTGGCGACAATTACCAGCATGACACAACCAATAAAACCATACACGGCATAAAAGGCCGGTATGTTTTCCCAGCTGTGATAAATATGCCTATGGACAATAAAGTCAGCGGCAACCAGCAGGATACAAACACCATAGAAAACCTTCAGTATCTTGCTGATGTTTTCTGGTTTATCAAAGAAATCAGATTTTTCTTGTTGTTTACTCATGGGCGGCTACCTGTGATTTCCGTAGATACATCCGGTATCAAATTGATCAAGTCAATAACTGGCTGAGGATTAAAAAACAACGCTAAGCACGCACTTGTAGTAACGGCCAAAGCGATAAGAATAAGCAATGGTGCTTCTTTCACTTCTGACCAGGACCAAGGCGGCTGTTTTTCCCCTGACGCATTAAAGAAGGCTTTAATGGGCAGTGGTAACAGGTAAGCCACGTTTAACAAAGAGCTAATGGTGAGCACCACCACGATAATCAATTTATCCGCTTCCAAGGCACCCACCACCAAGTACCATTTACTCCAGGTACCGGCCATGGGGGGCAAGCCAATAATACTGATTGCACCAATAGCAAAAGAGATCATGGTTAACGGCATCTGCCGACCTAAGCCAACCATTTCACTGACGTTCTTTTTGTGGGAGGCCACCATGATGGCACCAGCACAAAAGAACAAGGTGATTTTACCGACAGCGTGAGTAACAATGTGCAAACTTGCACCTGCGGCAGCAATGGAAGTGGCCAATAGCGCACCAACAATAATGTAACTTAACTGGCTCACCGTAGAATAGGCCAAACGCGCTTTCAGGTTATCCTTGGTCATGGCCACACAAGAGGCCAGCAGCACCGTTAACGCTGCGATATACAGCATCAGGTCAGTGGTAACAATCTGGCCCAAGTTATCAATACCAAAAATATAAATCACCACTTTAAGAATACTAAACACACCCGCCTTAACCACGGCAACAGCATGCAATAGAGCGCTTACTGGGGTTGGTGCTACCATGGCAGCCGGCAACCAGCGGTGGAATGGCATCAAGGCTGCCTTACCAATGCCGTAACAGAAGAGTACAAGCAATAACGCTACCATGCCCTTAGACTGGGTATCATTGAACACGCCACCAGGGGTGAAATCTAAGGTACCAGCAGTCACCCAGGTACCTATCATGGCGAACAATAAAAACGCTACGGACGTGCCAAGTAGAATACCTAGGTATACGCGGCCACCTCGCTTTGCTGCCTCAGTACTGGCATGAGTAACCAGCGGGTATGTAGACAGAGTGAGTAATTCATAAAATATAAATAGCGTTAATAGGTTGGCCGAGAAGCAAATGGCCATGACGGTGCTAATCGCCAGAGCAAAACAAAGGAAAAACCGTGTCTGCTTTCTTTCCTTATGACCACGCATGTAACCAATGGCGTAGATAGTGGTGATAATCCACAGAAAACTTGCTACCAGGGCAAACAACACACCCAGAGGCTCTACCTCAAAAGCAATCTCAATATTGGGAAAGGTGCTGCCCCAAGAAACCGCCATAGGCACCTGATTAAAAGTATGGTCAGTAATAGCCAAGACCAGTGTAAAGAGAATAACCGCCGTAGTAATGGATGCCGTTTCTCGCCAATTAGGGTGCTTAGCCAAAAGCACCACCACAGCCCCGCCAATAAGCGGCACTGATATAGTGAGGTTAATTAGTTGGGAGGGATCCAGGGCTGACCAAATATTCATTGCACCCCTCCTTCACTCAATGTGGATAACGCCAACCAATCCGATGCAGATTGGGCTGCAGCAACACTTAGGGAGGTATCCAAACCAAAGTAAATATTCGCTAGGGCCAATATCCACATTGGTACCAACATTAATAATGGTGCTTCTTTTATATCCTTGTTGGCAGCCGACTCAATGGGCTTTTTAAGATAAGCCGCTTCGATGATACGGAAGATATAAATAACGGCTAACAAAGACCCTAGCAGAATCAGAAAAGCAATTAACCAATGCTGCTGTTCCAGCGCCGCAGTCACAAGATACCACTTACTAACAAAACCTGCGGTTAGCGGCACACCAACGATACTCATACCAGCAATAACAAACGCTGCCATGGTTAAAGGCATCTTTTTGCCCAAACCTCTAAATGCTTTGATATCCACTGAACCTGTACGATACAAGACGGCACCCACCGCCATAAACAGCGCCCCTTTCATGAGTGCATGATTAAATACATGCAGCAGGCCAGCCATTAAACCAGCAGCACTTGCCAGACTGATTCCCAGGATCATGTAGCCAATTTGCGCCACACTACTGTAGGCCAACACAGTTTTAACATTACTTTGTGCCATCGCCATAAACGAACACTTAAAGATAGCGACGATGGCCAGCACCAAAAGAATAAGATCCATACCCATGGTATGAAACACATACTCTGCGCCATAGATGGTGAAAATAAAGCGCACCATCACGTACACTGCCACCTTGGTTGCGGTACTAGCTAAGAAGGCGCTAACAGCGGATGGTGAATGGGTATACGCCGGTGGTAACCACATATGCAAAGGGAACAAGGCCAACTTGACACTCACCCCAACCAGGATAAAGGCAAGTCCCGTATTTAAGGTACGACTACCGCCGATTGCAGCGATGCGGTCAGCCAAATCCAACATGTTTAAGGTGCCCGTTTGCATATACATCATACCAACGCCAATCAGAATGAAGGTAGCACCAATGGTACCCATCACCAGATAACGAAATGCCGCCGTCAAACTGCGCTTGTCCGACGCTAGGCTCACCAGGGTATAAGTAGCAAGAGAGGAAATCTCTAAAAATACAAACAGGTTAAAAGCATCACCAGTACTCAAAATACCTGAAAGGCCCGTCAAGCAAAGCAGATGTGCGGTATAAAACAAGGTGTGCTGACTAGTGTCTATTTCTGTCTCTATGCTGGCCTTGGCATAGATCAAAACCAGCGTTGAGATACCCGTCACGACGCTAAGCACCATGGCACTAGCAACATCCAAGCGTACTTCAATGCCCCAAGGGGCTTCCCAGCCACCTACGGCGTAACTCAATACGCCTTGGTCTAAGGCCGCCAACAACAGGCTAATTGAGATAACAAAACTCAAGCCACTAACCAGCGTTGCCAGCAACCAAGCTAATTGCCTGTGGCCCAAGAGTATACACAGGGGTGCTGCTATCAACGGCAACACAATCGGTAAAATAAGGAAGTGTTGTCCAAACATCAGATTAAATCATCCTTATCTTTAAATTCATTTTCTTCTACGGTGCCGTACGCACGTTTAATGCGTACCACCAGAGCCAAACCCACGGCGGTGGTGGCAACACCAACCACAATGGCTGTAAGAATCAGCACATGAGGCAATGGGTTGGAATAGATGGTGATGCCTTCTGCTACTATCGGGGCACTACCGCCAGAAACCTTTCCCATGGAAATGTATAAGATAAAAACAGAGGTCTGGAATATATTCAGACCAACGATTTTCTTAACCAGATTGTTGGCCACAATAACGGTATAAAACCCTACCATCATCAGGAAAACAACAACCCAGTAGTTGTAATAGTCGACAATAAAACTCATTGAATATTCTTCCTCTCAGCTTTACTGGCAAAGGCATAAAAAATACTCAGCATAGCGGCAAAGACAGTGATACCAACACCTAACTCAATAAGGATGATGCCCACATGTTGTCCAGCTACTGGATCACTAGCTAAAACATTGTAATCAAGGAAATTGCCACCAAGGAAAAAGCTCGCCACGCCGGTGCCGGCATAAATCAACACTCCTAGCGCTGCCAAGGCTTTTAGCAAGCCTGGTTGCACCACTTGCATGGCCAATGGTAAACCGAATACCAAAGTATAGAGAATGATTGCAGCGGCGGCGATAACACCAGCCTGAAATCCGCCCCCGGGGCCATAATCGCCATGGAACTGCACATATAACGCAAACAGGATGATCAATGGAATGATAATTTTGGCAACCACCTTCAGTACCAAATGGGATTCCAGACCCGATTCAATGGCAGCCTGTTCCCGTTTTGGCAGACCTAACAAACTCAAGACACCAATGGCTGCGGCAAATACCACGGCGGTTTCACCCAAGGTATCAAAACCACGATAACTGGCTAATACCGAGGTAACCATATTAGGCAAACCAATTTCTTGTGGAGAGTCTTGGATATAACGCAGGGCCACATGCTGGTGCACCGGGTTATCTGGGTTACCAAATGGAGGCATATCCAGAGTGCCATAAATCAAGGCTGCACCGGTAGCCACGACGACTAACAAAGGCAATAAGGTTTTATGCTCACTGACCTTTTCTTGTCTCCCTGTCAGGGCCAAGGTACCCACCATCAACACCGTTGATATACCAGCCCCAACAGCGGCTTCGGTAAAGGCCACATCAACGGCATCCAAATTGACAAAGATCAAAGCCGACAAAAAGCTGTAAATGCCAAATAGCATAACCACGGTAAACAGATCCTTGAGGAAGACAACCCCCAAAGCGGTCATCGCCAACATCCCCAATAGCACCAGATCAATAAACTCAGTCATTCGTTATTATCCTTATTTGTCCGGCGCGGGGTTTCAGCCAAGGTAGCCAGCAAGCCATGTCTAGCAGATTTGGCTAGGGCGTGTGATGCCGTTGGACTAGTAAGCAATAAAAACACCAAAACGAACACCAACTTAACGGCTACCAAATCAAATTCGGTGCGTAAAATTAAACCAGAGAAAAGCAATATGGTGGCGATGGAATCGGTCACACTAGCGGCATGGACACGGGTAAAAAAATCGGGAAATCTAAACAGTCCAACAGCACCTGTAAGCGCAAAAAAAGCACCTAATATCAATAAAATACTACTAACCATCTCCAATATCACGTTACCTGCCTCCTATTACCCTAGCGATCATGGCTGGCTGTATATTCAAAGAAGCGCAGTACAGCAATCATGCCAATGAAGTTAATCAGTGCATAAACGATGGCAATATCAAGAAAGTCTGGCCTCTCATTTAAAAAACCCATCAGAGCAATCAATACAGCGGTTTTAGTGCCAAACATATTGATGCCAAGAATACGATCGTACACCGTGTCCGCCTGCAATGCTCGAGCCAGGGCAAGAGCCATTACAGACAGGACTGCAACGCAGGTTGCTGCCAATACCATCATTGTTTTTTGCCACCCAACACAGCGCATATCTTGTGCGCCATATCTCCGCCTTTTAACTCTTCAATTGCTTCCTTTTCTAAAGCATGCACGGTGACATATTGGTCATCGATATCGATGCTCAAGGTACCTGGTGTCAGCGTAATGGAGTTAGCGTATAGCACGCGATTTTTTTCAGGGATATCGGTGAGTGGTAATTTTGCCACGGCTGGCGATAGCGCTTTATTACGCCTCCATACCAGCTTAGCGACTTTAACACTCGACCAAAGGACCTGCCCCACAAGCCACAAAGAATAGCGCAATAAAGGCAAGCCTAGGGCTGGTTTCTCAGGGTGCTGATCGAAACTATCCATGCGCTGCAAAAGGACAACCACTAAGGCCACCGAGAAGCCTCCAAAGACAAGTAACAGTGGTTGCAAAAACCCGGACAAGAGCAGCCAAAACACCGATAGGGTGATGGTCCAAATAGTAAGATGCGTTATTGTTTTGTTATTCATCAATATAAATTTATGGTTAGTTTATAGGAGCAATTATTCAACTTCCTTTTCGTTTACACATCTATCTAGGTCAATCTTTAACTTGAATGGTCAACGAATCGGTTCTTAAATTATGCATCACCTTTTCAGCAATATTACCCGTCAACATACCTTTTAGGCCTTTGTGGCCCATGCTACCCATGATCACCACTTCGGCTTTCACTTCGTTGGCACATTGCGGAATCGCTTTTTCCGGCACGCCGGCAGTGATATGCATCTTAACGTTCGGTAAATTATGACCACCAATCAGTTCGGCCAACTTCGCTTCACCTTCAGCACGATGCTGACGGGCATAATCTCTGACGTCAACAATATCTAGTTCTTTCAATATGTTAGATACAGGAAAGCTATAGACCAGATGAACCTCACAATCAAATGCAGTGGCCCATTTTTTGGCCCATTTCAAAATTTCATTATTTAATTCACGTCGTGGGCCAGTAGATACACTGGTGTCTAGGGCCGCCAATACAGCCGGCTTACTGCGCCAGCACTGTTGACAGGCAATGAGAACAGGCACCTCAAGATTGCGAATTAATTCCCAATCGCAAGGTGTATGGAAGAGAGATTCGGTGCGATTACCGGCTTTAACAATCAGGTCAAATTTATTGCCCTTGCAGTAATCAATGACCCAGCTAACGATGTTGTCGGTAACAACGACTTGGCTTTTGATGGCGTCTTGGTGTTCATAATCGGCAAAGACTTCTGCGATAGCATTGCTCAAGATGGAGGTTTGATTGGCAACACTGGCTTCATCTGGCTGCTCTGAGCCATTGGGTTTAATAAAGCGGACTACGTCTATTTCCGCACCCAATGGATTGGCTATATGGTGAGCCTTCTTAAGGGAGCAATTATCTGTTTCATTAACATAGCTTATAACTAAAATCGATTTTGGCATATCTATCCTTTTTATTATGAACCAAAATCTAACTTATCGACTAAAGATTAATGAGTCAAGACGATAAAAAAATTTTATACAGAAAAAGGATACCCTATAGCAGTATGACTCTCGTAATCGACTACTTCAAACCTAATCAAAACGCTTCATTTTAGAAAACTACGGAGAGAATTAGCGTTAAGAGAGCCATTTCTTACGCATGTTGGGATAGGTATTTTTAGCTAGGTAAGCTGCAATTGATATTTGCCATGACAACGAAATTATCCATCCCTCCATCCCTATCAATCTAAACCAAAAATCAGGCCGTAAAAGCACCATTACCCCTGACGGAGTCACCTTGAATCAAGATCGGAACTTTGATGCAGACAATACTTTAAAGGAAGCCTGTTAAAGGCTTACAAATGGAATCATTGGTTAGAAAGCGACAAGTACCGCACTGTCAGGGAAATGGCCGCTGCAGAAAGTATAACTAGCACTGGTTATTCATCACGTATCCTGAGACTGATTATATTAGCTCCCGATATTCAAGGAGCTATATGGCAAGGGACGCATCCTACGACGCTAACTCTGGCCGATCTGATGGAACCGTTTCCATGGGTTCTACCCAGATTTTACGGACACGTTAAAGAAGCCCATGGACTTGTACGGATTTCTTACAAGATCATCCCGGAATATCAGTTTTGTCTAAAACAGGGTATACGCTAAACCCGACACGTTTACGCACATTCCTCTAATTCCCTTTTTAACATTTACAAATAAATGGATGTAAATGGTTGTTTTATTGGTTTTACAACTCGAAAAGGGGTGTGATTGGGTGTAATATTGGCTCATGCTAAATACTGACACTATTCATATAACCCCTGAGATCCTGAAACTCATTGCCCGGATCGACGAATTCAAAGGCGCCTGGCGTGCCCTAGGCACCCTTGCTCCTGATCGCTTATCCTCGTTAAAGCGCGTCGCAACCATTGAAAGCATAGGATCTTCAACACGTATTGAAGGTAGTAAGCTATCAAATAAGGATGTTGAGCAATTACTTGCTAATCTTGAAATTAAAGAATTTGCCACCCGTGATGAGCAAGAGGTGGCTGGCTACGCAGACCTCATGGATCTGGTATTTTCGTCTTGGGAAAACATTCCTTTTACCGAAAATCACGTTAAACAACTTCATCAACAACTTTTAAGCTATAGTGAAAAAGATACTCGCCAGCGCGGCAACTACAAAACCAATTCAAACAACGTTGCTGCCTTTGATGAGAACGGCAACCAAATCGGCATTGTATTTCAGACTGCTTCGCCATTTGACACACCACGATTAATGACTGAATTAATCGCATGGCACCACCAAGAGTTAGAAAAATCCACCCTTCACCCTCTCATCATTATCGCTATCAGTGTTGTTGTATTCCTAGAAGTGCATCCATTCCAAGATGGCAATGGTCGCCTATCTAGAGTGTTAACCACACTACTTCTCATGCAATCAGGGTATGCTTATGTGCCGTACAGTTCCCTTGAAAGCGTGGTTGAGCAAAGCAAAGAAGGTTACTATCTAGCCCTAAGACAAACACAAAGCACCATTCGGACCGATAGTCCTGATTGGCAACCATGGCTTGTTTTTTTTCTTCGTTCACTTGCAGAACAAGTTCGTCGACTTGAGATAAAAGTTGAACGTGAAAAAATCGTATTGGCAGCTATGCCAGAATTACAACTTCAAATCGTCGAGTTCACCCGAGAGCATGGGCGTATGACCATTGGTGAAGCTATCAAACTTACTCAGGCAAGCCGTAACACACTCAAACAGCATTTCCGGACCCTTGTTGAACGAGGGGCTCTTGAACAACATGGTGCAGGTAGAGGTGTTTGGTACAGCATCAAGTAATTCACCGCATCCACCCTAGCCAATCGGGCAGCTGATATTCCAAATTATTTTGCATTAGACTTGCTTTAAAACTGATTCAGAGCGTTCATGTCACCCCATTAAATAAGTAGGCTAAACATGCACGAAAAATTTGAAGCCCTATACCTGAACCAGAAAGAATTAGCCAAACCCTGGACCATCTCCCAAAGAGCATTAGAAAGATGGCGATCCATTGAATGGGGTATTTACACCGACCCTAATCATCATATACGAAAAAGCCCCCGAGGCTTTCGCGAC
>JASMLZ010000093.1 GCA_030748435.1 Gammaproteobacteria bacterium
TTAACCGCATCAGCAGCGACTTTGTAGATAATAGGAAGGCGTATGTTAGGTTAGGTTCAGTTTACGAGCTTTTCATTCCAGATTAGTTCACCATCAAGCAGCGTTTGCATTGGCGTTCTGCCGACTTCTTGGATAAAAGACCTTTAATCCGCCTGCATTGATATTTCTTAATACAGTAAGTTGCATTGATGCTCACCGAAAAGCCACATAATGCAATAACTTTCGGACAATCTTTCAGTTTAATTGTTAACAGCCCTAGTCTTTTACGCCACCAGTCATGGGGAATATAGCCCTAAGAGTTAATCACTTTGACGCCAATACAGTACTTTGGAACGCATTCGCCGGGTGATAAACCAGTGGGCAATGCGCACAGTTCCTGAGGTCAGTACAATCACTACGGCCATAGCTGCTGCCGGAGCTATATCGCCAGCACCTTCCATATTCAACACCGCTACCGAGGCCAGCTTGGTAGCGGGTGAATAGAGAAAGATAACCGCCGAAATGGTAGTCATTGCGGTGGTAAAGAGGTAGGTCGAAATATCCAGCCCTGCTGGCAAGCACATGGGTACGGTCACCTTCCAAAAGGTACGATGGACTGGCACCTTTAGGGATGCACTGATGGACTCTATTTTTGGATCCATTTGTTTGAGAGCTGTTACCGCGGTTAAATGGCTGACAGTATAAAAATGCACAATGGTACATATCACCAGAATAGCCATACTACCATAGAGAAAGTTGAGGGGGTTATTGGGGCTATTAAAGAAAAAGATGTACGATAGACCCAACACCATACCGGGTACTGCCATGGGCAGCAAAGTCAACATCTGAATCAAATTGCGTACAACTGGCAACACCTTGCTCTTCTCTACCAAATAGGCAGTTAGGAAAACAAAGCAAGTGCCAAACACAGCAGTATATAGAGCCAATTGTAGGGAATTGCGGTAGGCACCCCAGCCTCCTCCATCCATCAGGTCAAATTGGTAGTTAAGCAGGGATAACTCCAGGTTGTAAGGCCAGAAGGTGACTAGGGAGGCATAGATGGCCATGGCCAACACACTGATCAGCATTAGCGCCACCAGTAAACAGTAGACAAAGTAGATATTATCTCGCAAAACCTTGGGTTTGGGGATATAAGGCACCGAATTGGCGTTGAACATGGATATTTGTTTGGATTGCACTTGGCGATCAACCACAAAGGCCAAAATGGCGGGCAACAATAACACCAGGCCGACTACAGCGCCCATTTGAAAATTCTGCTGACCGATAACCTGCTTGTAAAGATCCGTTGCTAGCACGTTAAATTGGCCACCAATAACCATGGCCGCGCCAAAATCAGTCACCGTGAGGGTGAATACCACAAACACCGCACTAATCAAACCATATTGGACGTTAGGAAGGGTTATTGTAAAAAATATCCTGCCAGGCTTGGCTTTCATCGCTAAAGCCGCTTCGTAAAGCCGTGCGTCTGTGGTTTCCAGAGAGGTTTTAATAATCATCAGAGCCGGAGGAAATACCCACAAACACAAACTCATGACGATGCCAATGGCACCATAAACTGAGTGTCCGAACAACCACTCCTTAATAATACCCTGATTACCGAAAAAATATACCAGACTGATAGCTGGCAGCAAAGATGGTGCCAACAGTGGCAGCACCGAAACCACCTTGAAAAATCCTTTCCAACGCATGCAGGTGCGGTTTAGACCATAGGCGTACATAAAGGCGGTCAATATGGTAATAACGGTTGCCAGTACCGATACCATAAGGGAATTGCCTATGGAATTGGCTAACGAAGGGGTACTGAAATATTCGATAAAATTGGCCATGCCAATAAATTCGCCAGTACGGTCTTCCAAGCTTTTGGCAAGCATGGTATACAAGGGCAGTACTAGGATCAAAAACAACCCCAAACACGCCACCACAAGCCCAATGCCCATATTCCGGTCGTCTTTGGACACCTTTTGCCGTAGGGGCTTTTGTCTTGGTTTGGCCACTACTGTCACGGTGTTAATAGGAGAATTCAATGTTCAACTCCGTGATAAATTCGCAGGTACTGTTGCGACAGGTTAATGGTCAATTTCTGTCCTTTCACAACATCAATATCGCGCAGGGTGTTCATGGAAAAGTCGGTTATCAACTGGCCAATATGCTCATGGTTGACGGTAATGCGAACAAAGGCACCGAGAAATTCGATCTCCTGCACAGTAACCACCAAATCATTGATACCAACGCCGGTAACATCGCGTACTGAAATATCTTCAGGCCGAATAGCAATCAGAGCTTGGGTGCCAATACCAACATCAGTATTAGAAATCTGCAGCTCAATTCCAGCTACTTCCACCGTATCTTGGCTGATAACTTCACAGGACAGAAAATTGACCTTGCCAACAAAGCTGGCAACAAATTTTGAGATCGGTTGTTGATAAATTTGCTCCGGCGTACCTACCTGCTCGATAACACCATGATTCATCACCACAATCCGATCAGCCATCGCCAGAGCTTCTTCCTGATCGTGAGTAACCATGATGGTAGTCAACCCCAATTGGCGCTGTAGATGCTTGATTTCAGTACGCAGATGAACTCTGACTTTGGCGTCCAAAGCTGACAAGGGCTCATCCAGTAACAACAGCCCCGGTGAGGTTGCCACGGCCCGGACAAAAGCCACTCGCTGTTGTTGACCACCAGACAGTTGCCCAGGATATCGATTACCAAAATCGGCCAGATCAACCATCGACAATAATTCATCAACGCGCTTGTTGATGGCCGTTGCAGACATTTTGGTTTGGATCAAGCCATACCCCACATTTTCCCTGACCGATAGGTTGGGAAACAGAGCATAGGATTGAAAAACGATGCCAAAATCACGTTCCTCAGGAGGTAGGGTCGAAATGTCTTTGCCATCTTGAGTCAGGCTCCCAGACGTTTGCATATCAAGGCCGGCAATAGCTCGCAGCAAGGTGGTCTTGCCACAACCGGAGGGTCCAAGAAACACAACTAACTCGCCTTCATAAACCTTTAAGCTGACACCTTTCAGTGCCACTGTAGTGCCGAAATGTTTAACCATATTCTGCACATCGACAAAAATCTTTGATGAGCCGGTAGCAGCCGTTGCAGGGGTATGCTGCACGGCATTACCTGTCAACTCAACTGTTGTACTATTCATATTTTGTTGCTCCCTTGCACTGCACGTCCATAGACCGCTAGAGCAGACTGAACTGTTGCTTCAACCAAGATGTTTGCTGTAGCCGCTGTTGTCACAGTAGCAGCTACGATTACACAAGTACATAGTTTTGAAACAGATACTAGGATATCAACAATAGTCCTTGATATAGCAAGGACTATTGTATAAGTTTGAAAAGTTGTCCGAGAATGTTTAGTCGTTTTACAAATATATTATGTCAACCGACAAAAGGTGCTATTCCTGGACAACCTGTTGAGTCAATTTACTTGGGATCCGATTTTTCATCGTATCGATTGGTCCACTGCTTCAGAATGGCACCACGATTAGCCGCTGCCCAAGCGAAATCATTATCGATCAACAGATCCATGATATTACTGGGAAAGTTAGCAACCGGTTTGGCAATATCTGAAATGGCGACAACAGCGTAGCCTTCGTTGTACATTTCATTGGCATCACGGGTAACGCTCCAATCAATCAGTGTTTTGGCAGCTTCCATCTTACTAGTGCCTTTGATAATGGCAGTGGCTTCCATTTCCCAACCGACACCTTCTGAAGGAATAATAATTTCCAGAGGAGCGCCAATGTTTTTGGATTTAGCAGCACGATGTGCAAAGGAAATACCAATGGGGATTTCGCCAGCAGCAGCCAATTTACAAGGCTTGGAACCTGAATGGGTATAACGGGCGATGTTTTTATGTAAGCCATCCATATATTTCCAGCCACCATCTTCACCAAACAGCTGTAACCAGCTAGACACGTCGAGGAAGCCCGTACCGGACGAGGCCGGGTTAGGCATAATTACATGACCCCTATAAACCGGATCAAGCAGGTCTTTCCAACTCGAGGGCAGGGGTAGGTTGTGTTTACCTGCTTCCACGGTGTTGTAACAAACCGCTGCAACCCAAGCATCCATACCGACCCAAGTGGCTGGTTCATGTTTAGGTCTAAATGCTGGTGCCAAATTATTGATACCGGCAGGCGAATAACCTTCCAGCA
>JASMLZ010000094.1 GCA_030748435.1 Gammaproteobacteria bacterium
CTACGAGTGGTGTGTATTAGTTTAGGGGATAGTTACAGGATAGTAGACTGATAATGGCGAATGGCTCAGACCGGCCTTAAATAAATTGATTAACTATAATGAGGGAATGCTCATAGACAAGAAGCAGATAACCTAGAAAGATATTTGCCAAATATTCTCTTGCAGGGGAATACAACACATAGCTATTGTCCTAAAAAAAGCATAACTATAGTCGCACTCAGTGCTGTCATATTCTACAATATCTCCCAGCAAACCAATTTGAGTAATAAGCGTGTTTATCATACCTCGTCGCATCCAGTATTTGCTTGCCTTAACCGGCTTATTATTTTTTACACAAATCGTATTTAGAGGACTATTCTGGAGCCTGTTATCTGACTTACCGGTTGCTTTAGACGCACATCTATGGAAAGCTTTTTGGATAGGTATTCGGTTCGACCTGCGGGTGGCTTTGCTGGCCGCCTTATGCACTATACCTTGGCTAATTTTGCCGCGCTTTAATGCTGTCAACTATGCTTGGTTGATGCGCATTCTACAAATCTGGGTTGCTGCTATATTACTGATGATGCTCTGTATTTACGTTGTGGATGCTGGCCATTATTTGTACCTGACAAAACGTTTGGATGCATCTATTGTACGCTTTAGCACCAACTTAAAAGAATCAACCCTGATGGTCTGGCAGTCTTACCCCGTGTTATGGGTTTTGCTTGCTATTGCAGCTGTATGGTTGGTAACGGTTAAGCTTCATCAACAACTGATAATTACTACTCTCAAACGCCAACACAAGCCCCTTCATTGGTGGAAAAAAAGCGTTGCGGTAATCGTGTTTGGTGCCTTGTTACTGTTAATTATTTTAGGCCGTTGGTCGCTAGTCCCATTGCGCTGGAATCATGCCTATTTTCATGGTGATGCAGAAGTGGCTGCATTAGGGCTAAACCCTTTGATTTGGGTCTATGACACGGCCAAATACACCAACCCACAAATTACTGCTACAGACCTAGCCAACCATTATCCAAGCCTGCAGCAGTTATTCGGCGTCCCTTTGCCTACGAATGGTCAAACAGCTATGGACCGTATTGAAGTACCTGTAGCACCTGTGGTACCAGATGGAGCAACACCAAATATCGTCATCGTGTTTCTGGAAAGTCTGGGCAACAGTCATATAGGTGCTTACGGCAACCCTTTAAAACCCACACCCAATATCGATGCCTTAATCAAGCAATCGCTCTGGTATCCAAATTTTAATGTACCCGCCCGTTCCACTGCCAAAAGTGTATTTACTTCCATCACTGGCATTCCCGATGTATCGGCTATTCGCACTGCTACGCGCAATCCATATATCACTCACCAACGCTCCTTATTCAGTCATTTCACCGACTACGAAAAGTACTATATGCTTGGCGGCAGTGCCGGCTGGGCCAATATGAGCGCTACTTTGCACAATAGCATCCCCAATATTACCCTATTGGAAGAAAAGCACTGGCAATCACCGATTGAAGATGTATGGGGCATTACCGACCGTGATTTATTTAAGGAATCGCTGGAAGCGCTAACATCAGCCCCACAGCCATTTATGGCTTACATTCAGTCGGCGGCTAATCACTCACCTCACACCATCCCTGAAAATGTGCCTGCATTTACCCCTAAAACAGCTACTGCAGCAGAACTGGAAAGCAGTATGTTTATTAACCAGGATCAGTATAATGCAGTGCGTTTACTCGACCACAATATTGCCTACTTGATTGAGCAATTTAAACAGGCCGGTTTGTATGAGGACAGCATTTTTGTCTTCTTTGCAGACCATCAGGCAGCAGGGAAAAAGGTCAGCTTTTTGCCGGAATATATTTACCAATTTGGCCTTGGTGAATTGCCTGTGCCATTAATTATTCACAGTCCTAAATATGTGTCACCAGCAGTTGATAACACCTTTGGCAGCCTACCGGACTTACTGCCAACTATCGCTGGCCTGTTTAATAGACCCTACCAGAATACAACTCTCGGGCGAGACCTGGCCTGGGCCAAGGGCAGAGGTCTGCCGGCTTACGGATATATACAAGACGAACGCAAGAGTGTGGTTTTTAATGGAGAAATGATAGCTAGTGTTAACCACCTGACGGGCGAAACCAGAGCTGCCATGATCAATAGTGACGGCAAAGCCGAGGATCTGGATCCACATCAGGCTGGAGCACAAGCCTTTATTGCTTATGCCAAAGCTTATTACACAGCGGCACAATACCTGCTAAAAGCGAATGTAAAGCCGCGCCAATAAGCTACTATCAATAGCCCTAATGCTTGTGTTGATTGCTTATTAGACTAGGGAATCCATCCCTGACTAATAGACTTCATGGGTTAAAATTTGTGTGTCGCAGCACCTTTGACACTGACATCTTCTGCAGAGGTTCTCTGGTTACTGACCCAACCTCTGTGTCAGCATTAAGTACAACTGAGGCAATTTTTGGGGCAATTGTCGAGCCGAAGAAATCCAACTATAGCCTTGGCGACCAAACAGATAGGGCAAGTACTGATTGGCACGCGAATCAATAGTGATACAAAAGGGCACCAAACCCTGTTTTCTGGCTTCGACAATGGCCATACGCGTATCTTCAATGCCATAGCGCCCTTCATAGCGATCCAGATCATTGGGCTTGCCATCGGTAATAATCAGCAGTAGTTTTTTTTCTTCGGTCTGACGCCCAAGGAGCACTGAAGCATGGCGTATAGCCGCGCCCATACGGGTATAGAAACCCGGCTTGATAGCTGCTATACGACCCCGGATGTTAGCATTATAGACTTCACTGAAGTTCTTAATGCAATGCATACGTACATGACTAGGTTTGCAGGAAGAAAAGCCGTGAATGGCAAACTCATCTCCTGCCGCTTTTAAGCTTTCTGCAAATACATACAAGCTATCACGGATGACATCAATAACTTGTTGTTCATCATTAATCCATGCATCAGTAGATAAGGATAAGTCTGCCAATAACAGCGTAGCTAAATCTCGAGCAGCGGGATATTTCTGGCTAAATAGACGTGCCTCGGCCGGTTGTTGTCCTTGCTGCAGACTGGCCCAATAGTCAACATAAGCTTCTATATCAAGACGATCACCTTCAAACTGACCTTTGTGCCAACGTGGAAAAGCGGCCAGTTGCTGGAACTGGCGTTTTAGGATAGTACAAGGTTTACGTAAGTGCTCAGGCAGGTCACAAGCTACGGCATCACGACTTAACATAGGTAATAATTGACAATAGTCTGCCTGCAGTTGCTGCTTACTATAGTCCCATTCCGGATATCGAATACCTTCACTTAACACTAAATCATCAGCCGCCGCCGAGGGTAGGTCAAGGTCAAACTTGATTCGGCTGGTGGTGCTGGTTTGGCTCTGAGAAAGCGACATTTGATCAAGCTCATCGGCAATTTTTTCCGCATCTGATAAGTCCTCATCTTCTTCTGCACTGCGATCCAACTTCACATACTCGGCAAAAGTAAACAAACTGGTCTCATGACGCACACCAAAGGGTGCCCCCGGCTTGTCATCGGGCATTTCAACACGTTCACCACGACGCCGTCTTTCATCAGCTTGGGCTATTTTTTTGGCCTCATCCAAACCCACTGTGGAATCTTCATTGGTTGATAAATCAGCAGTCGCCAAGGGTGGCGAAGGGTGCAACCACAAATAAACAGGGGCCGGCGATATTGTGCTATCAAAGAAGGTTCCAGCAGTCACTGAGCCCGGATCACACAAGGCCTGACGAATGGTTTTTTCTTGGTATTTTTCTGCTTCTGACAGGGATTTTAGCGAGGGCCTCATGGGTAGCATAGCCGCCACTAACTGCTCATAGCGTCCAGTCAAACCTGGAAACGCCCCTAGGGTTTTTATAGTGGCTTGCTGGCTGGCCTGTAACCAATCATCTGCAGGCAAACTACCAGATGTGGCCAACGCGGCTAACCAATAGTACAAGTCTTGATTAAGTGCTTGACTTGGCAACACATCAAGACTGTGAGGCAAATACAAACAGCGCTCATCACGCCACGCCAACTCCACCTTCTGCCCCGTACCAGCCAGCCGATGCAGCCAACTGCGCCGAGCACCATGCGAGGTAGCAGAGCAGCTACTAATTGTTAACCCGGCATCACCACCCATAGCTCTAAAAAAAACGCCCAAAGGGGCTTTCACTTGCTGCAATTCCAGCTTTGCTTTAGGAAAGCTATTGTGTGCTGCCCGAGTAATAAAACGGTGCCAATATTGACCAACCCTTTCTTCCATATTATGCGCCCTTTATTAAGGCCTTTGCAGTATGCAAAGGTGGTCATGAATCAAATACGGCATGCACCAGTTGCATTAAACCTGTAAGGGTATCTGCATCATCGCTAAGTGGTTCAATCATGCCTGCCCGACAAGCTGCAACCGGATCAAATCCAGACTTAATTAAAGTCGCTGTGTACACCAACAAGCGGGTACTGGCACCCTCTTCAATATCTTGATCTTTAAGTTTTCTCAGCGCATTGGCCAGGCTTACCAACTGCTCAGCCGTGGTGATATCAATATCACTTTCTTGCATAACCACTTGGGTTTCTGCCGCCGCCGGTAAATAGTCAAATGTCAGGCAAATAAAGCGCTGTCGTGTGCTGGGCTTTAGACCCTTGAGCAGATTTTGATAGCCGGGATTATAAGATACCACCAACATAAAGTTATCTGGAGCATGCAAAGTTTCGCCTGTACGGTCGATAGGCATGATGCGACGGTCATCGGTCAAAGGGTGAATAACTACCGTGGTATCTTTGCGCGCCTCCACAACTTCATCCAAATAACAAATACCGCCCTCGCGTACCGCACGTGTAAGTGGCCCATCCTGCCACTGAGTTTGCTGCTGAGCGATTAAATGCCGCCCCACAAGATCAGGTGCAGTTAGATCATCATGGCAAGCAACCGTGTGCAACGCCAACCCCAGACGCTGCGCCATAAAGCTGATAAAACGGCTTTTACCACAACCAGTAGGACCCTTGATCAGGACTGGAAGCTGATGTTGGAAGGCATGCTCAAATAGGGCAATTTCATTGCCCTGAGGTTGGTAATAAGGTGTCTTTATATCCTTGTCATTAGCCACCAGATTGAGGCTACTATGATGATGCATATTTTACTCCTCAGTAATTAGCGCCCTGTGTAAAGAAAGAAATAAGCCCGATGATGCTTACTACCAAAGGCACATAAGCCATCATCAGACCGCGCCAAAGCCACGGTGCTTCAGCCAAGCCCATAAAATACTCACTAATAACAGTGGCCTTAACAACTGTAATCAATAGCACTATCAATAACCCAAACAAGTGCAAATCGGCTACCTCGGCAAAACTTGCAGAGGCCAGTGTCAACAACAACAATAGCAACCATAAACCAAGCCGTAATAAAACCATTCTCATGGGCTTATCGAACTCCTCAGTGTATTAGGTAAACCAGTGGAAATAGCACCAACCAAAGCACATCAACCATGTGCCAATAACTTGCCACACTTTCCAAGCCATTGATGTGCTCGGCTGTATAATGGTTGGCAGCTACTTTAAAGGTCACCAGCAAAAGTAATATCAAGCCCAAAATAACATGCAAATAATGGAAGCCCGTGAGCAAGTAGTAATACTGATAGAAGGTATTAGTCGTTAATCCATAACCGGCACTCACGCTTTGGTAATACTCAAAACTTTTTAACGCCACATAACCCAAACCAAACAGCATGGCTATCATTAAGTGTGTAACAGCCCAGTGCTTGCGGGCGGCTTTTACTGTCGCTACGGCATTTACTACAAAATAACTGCTACTCAACAGGGCCATGGTATTGAGTAATCCTATATGGCTATTTAACTGGCTTTGACCAAGAGCAAACACTTCCGGGTGTAACGCCCGACTGGTGGTATATACCATAAACAATAGGGCAAATGCCGTTAGTTCTGCGCCAATAAACAGCCACATTGCCAAGTCGCCGGGTAGCCGACGACTGGCATTTGCAATTACCACTTTATCTGGCTGCATTAGCAATACTGGGAACTTCACCCTTGATAAAGAAACTGGCTATATAGGTAATGACACCCATCAGGAAACTAGCACCAGCGGCAAACCTGAGCCAGTAGAAGATGGCCAACTTATCCTGCACTACCATAAAGCCCTGAGGCGTGTCGGTGTAGCGTTGTAACCAAACCTGCAGCACACCTGCGCTCGTTAGGAACAGAGTTATCAACACCATAGAAATGGTCATCAGCCAAAACCCCCAAACTTCAAAGGTCTGGGCACGAACACTGTTTGCCACACGCCCACGCATATTAGGCATAGCATAAGAAATCATGGTCATCACTATCATGGCATAGGCACCATAGAAGGCCATATGGCCATGGGCGGCAGTAATTTGCGTACCATGTGTGTAATAATTGATGGGAGCCAAAGTGTGCATAAAGCCCCATACGCCAGCCCCCAGAAAGGCCATAACTCCCGTACCCATAGCCCACAAGGCGGCTACTTTGTTGGGATGTTCACGGCGGCGTTTGTTAATCATGCTAAAAGCAAACAAGGTCATCATAAAAAAGGGTATAGGTTCCAGTGCGGAGAAAATGGACCCCAAAACTTGCCAATAGTCGGGTGTACCAATCCAAAAGTAATGATGCCCTGTGCCCAGAATGCCCGTAATTAAAGCCATAGCAATAATCATATACAGCCACTTTTCAATTACCTCGCGGTCAACACCAGTAATTTTAATCAATACAAAGGCCATAATGGCACCAAGAATACCAGCACCGACACTGCCACTGAGGAAATTGCGGCGATTTTCATTAATGGGAATAGCGGTTTCTATTGGATCAGTCATGATAATTATCTCCTTAATGTATGATAATCTTGCACTTATAAGTTGTGATCCGAACTGGAATCAAACAACAATACGCCATTCTCTTTATCTCGCCATACAGCAACAATTTGTGTCTTTTGTAGAAACAGGGAATACCGTACTAAGCACTATCTTACCTAGGCAATGTAAAAACAGACTTGACAAATGTTAATTCTCAAGCTATCCCAACAAGGGCATAATCGATCGGGAATATGTGGTTATTTATGCGGCTGTATATTGTTATCTCAGGCAGCCCAGTAAAATGCTGCTAACCATAAGTCATAAGGTGCCTTGATAGGCAAGCCCAAAGCAATACTGAAGTCGTCAATATAATATGGCGGGTGTAAGGGGGCAGATTGTTCTGGGTACCCCTTGGCTAATCAAATTCTAGCGCAGATGTTGGATCACACGATCAGCGATCAGTTGGCTTACTCTGATATTGGATTCTACGGTAACACCAGCGATGTGTGGCGTCAGCAGTAGGTTATCAAGACCGATGAACTTTGCAGCATCATCAGCTGTTAAAGGTTCGTTTTCAAATACATCCAGGGCTGCACCACCGAGCATTCCTTCGCGCATAACATGAGCCAGAGCGACCTCATCAACTACCCCACCGCGAGCAGCATTCACTAATACCGCACCCGCTTTCATTAGGGCCAGTTGGTCATTGCTGATAAGGTGATAAGTATCGTTGGTCAAGGGCACATGCAAACTCACCACATCAGCAACCTGCAATAGAGCATCCAAGGGCATGGCTTGAGTATTACCCCAAGCCGGATTGCTTGGCTCCAAAAATGGGTCATAAGCACACACCTTCATACCCATTGCTTTCGCCCTTTTAGCAGCCTCTCGGGCTATACTACCATAGCCAATCAACCCCAGCGTTTTACCCGACAACTCCCGGCCAGCACATGCTTGGCGTGGCCACTCACCAGCTAACATGGCAGAGTGTGCATTATAGGCACCTCGCAGCAGGACCATAGCACTGGTAATAACATACTCGGCCACACTCAAGTCATTGGCACCAATGGCAGGATAAACGGCTATATTACGTGCCTGACAAGCTTGCACATCAATATTATCCAAACCCACCCCGAGCCGGCCGACACACTGTAAATCCGGGGCATGATCCAGCAGCTCAGCGGTCACTTGAGTGCGGTTACGCACAATAATAGCCTTGACTCCAGCCATCTCCTGCGCCAATAAGTGCTGGCTGTCAGCCAAAGCAGGGGCATAGTTAGTTGCAAATAGGTCAGTCAATTGTGCTACAGCTGTTTTATCCATAAACTCAGTGATCAGTATCATAGTTAAAGCATCCCTTAGATTCCGGCAATCGCCGTATATTTAGTTTCCAAATAATCACTCAAACCCTGACTACCACCTTCCTTGCCCAAACCACTTTCTTTCAAACCACCAAAAGGTACTTCTACGGTAGTGATCAGACCAGAGTTAATGCCAATCAAACCATACTCAAGTGCATCTGACAGGCGAAACACACGGCCTACATCACGAGTATAAGCATAGGCAGCCAAACCAAACTCCGTGGCATTGGCCGCAGCAATAACTTCTGCTTCATCTTCAAACTGAAACACCGCCGACAGTGGACCAAAAATTTCATCTGTGGCAAATTGCATATTGGCTTTGGCATTGGTAATAACCGTAGGTTGGAAAAATGTCCCCCCCAGAGCATGCCGCTCCCCCCCTTGTACCACCTGACCACCTTTGGCAGTGGCATCCGCAATCATCTGCTCAACTTTTTGTACAGCACTAATATCAATCAAAGGCCCCTGTTCTACCCCGGCTTGCATACCATCACCCACGCATAAATCAGCCGTAGCCTGTGTTAAGCGACTGACAAACTCATTATGGATGCCAGACTGAACATAAAAACGATTGGTACACACACAGGTTTGCCCCATATTGCGGTACTTGGAAATCATCGCGCCTTCTATAGCTGCGTCAATGTCGGCATCGTCAAAGACAATAAAGGGCGCATTGCCACCCAGCTCCATAGACACCTTCTTAACTGTCTCGGCCGACTGACGAATCAGTGTTTTACCTACCTCGGTTGAACCGGTGAAAGTCACCTTACGCACGTGAGGGCTGGACATGATTGCGCCACCAATGTCACGTGATGACCCAGTTAGAATGTTCACGACACCCGGTGGAAAGCCCACCTGCTCACACAGCACTGCCCAAGCCAAAGCCGAGTAAGGTGTGGCGGTGGCCGGCTTGGCAACTACAGTGCAACCAGCAGCCAATGCTGGGCCTAACTTGCGCGCCAACATGGAGGACGGAAAATTCCAGGGTGTAATCGCACCCACAACGCCAACCGGATGATGTGTGACCAGCAATTTACGATCATTGGCAGGGGCCGGAACGATTTCACCTTTGGCCCGTCGAATTTCTTCAGCAAACCACAAAATATAGGCCGCACCAATGGCAATTTCACCCCTAGACTCAGCTAGAGGCTTACCTTGTTCAAGGGTCAAGAGTTGTGCCAGCTCCTCCTGATTTTCGAGCAGGGCTGCATGCAGCTTGCGCAACAGGTCAACACGGTAGGAAGTGTCTGTTTGTGACCAGCTTTTAAAGGCTTCGGCGGCCGCTGCAATAGCCTTCTCGGTTTCATCTGCCCCGCAATTTGGCACTGTGCCAATCTGTTCTCCATTGGCAGGGTTGTTTACGGCAATAGTTTGGCCGTTATCGGCGTTAACCCAAGCACCTGCAACAAAGCATTTTTGCTGCATCATATTGGCAATGGTCATATCTATTTTTCCTTGTTAAATTTAAATTGTGTATGTTGTCTGTAGCGCTCTGAGGCTCGCAATAATGCTTGTGGAAAATGTGGATTATTTGGTGCATCCGGCCACGCTTGTGGCTCAATGGCAATGCCTGCATAGGCCCCCAAAGGTCGTTGGTCCAAACCGAGCACAGGTACATCCAGCAAACTACCATCATATACCTGTAAGCCAGGCTCTGTAGTACTTACATGCATGGTGATACCGGATGTCGCATGGCTAAGCTGCGCCACCTGACGCAGTGCAGTTTTTTGTTCTGCCAAGCAAAAATTATGATCATGAGGCATGTCAACGACCCTGTGTCGCAGCATTTGTGGATATCGATAATCAAAATTGGTTCCTGCTACAGACTTTTTTTCTCCGGTAGGAATCAACTCTTCATCTACTGGCAGATAATACTCAGCATCAACTTGTAGCTTATGATCAAGCACATCATCTGTATCTCCCAGATTAAAATAGCTGTGATGGGCCAAATTGCATAAGGTAGTCGCATCAGTAGTGGCTTGGTAGACGATGTCCAATACACCGTCATCAAGCAAGGTAAAGGTAGCATTTACCGCCAAATTACCCGGAAAGCCCATGTCGCCATCAGGGGTATCAATAGCCAATTGCACACTATGGTGGGTTTGGTCGACAATACGCCAAACCTTTTTCCCCATACCAGCCTGCCCACCGTGTAATAAGTGCTTGCCCATAAAGTTACGGTCAAGGTTATAAATAACACCGCCAAACACGGCTTGCCCATGACCAATACGATTGGCATAGCGACCTGCTGTGGCGCCAAAATAGCGTGAATGATTTAGGTAATCAGCAAGGCTGTTCAGGCCCAATACCAAGGCACCTGGGTGCCCTTCTAGTCTGAGATCCTGTAATACTGCCCCGTAGGTTAAAAAGGTAGCCGTAAGACCACCACCAGCTATGGTAATGCTGGCCACCTCCTGACCATCTGGCATGACTCCAAATAAATTTATTGAGGGTTCATTCATTGTCTAATCCAATGCCACTGCCAGACCGGTTCTGGCCGATAACTCAGCTGCTTCACCAACTCGGACAGACCAGAGTGCGTCTTCGATAGTGACCTCTGGTTCTCCAATACCAGTTTTCACCAACTGCAGAAACTTCTGATGTTGGTAATAGGTTGAGCCATGGTGATCTCCAGCTGCCAAAATAGTTTCATCGACCTCCACATCCTGCTTAATCTGTTGTTTACTGGAACGCTCAGATATAACCAGCTGCGATCTGCGCTCTTTACCATCTTTGGAAAACCGTGCCGGGCCTGGTATACGGGCATCAATACGGCCCTTCGCACCGGTTAGGGACACGACCTCCTGCCAGTAGGAACCTTCGGCAAACATACATAAGTCAAGCATGCCCCTAGCTCCATTACGAAAGTCAACGATAACAAAAGCATTATCAATAATATCCGGCGTCTGACCATCATACTGTTCGTCCAGATGGTTCACATCAACACCAGCCGAAGCATATACTCGCACCGGATCACTGCGCAAAACCAAGCGCATCAAATCCCAAAAGTGACAGCACTTCTCTACCAATGTGCCTCCTGTGCGAATATTAAAACGATTCCAGTCACCAACCTTTGTCAAGAATGGGAAGCGATGTTCACGAATCGCCATCATGCGCGGCACCCCAACATAGCCTTTTTCCTGAGCTGCCATAAGCTGCTGGATTGGAGGCATATAGCGATATTCCATAGCTACCCATATGGGAGCGGCACGATCCTTGGCAGCGGCAATAACTGTGCGACATCCTTGCGCTGTAGTACACAAAGGCTTTTCACACAGTATGGGTTTATCAGTAGGTAACACATCCAGCAATAGCGACTGATGTGTATCATTGGGTGCCACTATCACATAAGCGTCACATACATCCGCCGCAAGCATAGTGTGGTGATCAGTGAATGTTTGAGCCCTGCCACCAAGCAAGCCATTGGCCAGTTCAAGCATACCCTCATCGGGGTCGGTCAGAGCCACCACTTCAACCCCATCAATAAGCAATATATTGCGGATATGTTCCTGCCCCATCATACCTGTGCCTATCAGGCCATAACGTATTGTCATACTAGATTTCCTGTAAAGGTAGTTGCATTGATGCCGCCACTGCTCGCAGAATGTTGCGGTGGTCGCCATAAGCTAAGGCCATATGATGTTCCAGGCCAGAATCCAGAATGTTTTTTAGTACTTGCCCTGCATGTCGCTCATAACGAATTACGCCAGAGGTGCCGGTAAAGGACATAGGCCGATCCTGCATTTCGCCATATGTAATCACCATTTTGAGTGAATTATGGCTCTGGGAAATGCGCATCATTGTTACCGGACCAGGCTTTAACGCAAATTCATATAACAACGGCATTTTGCGATTAGTATGAATGGTGGCTGTGGCTGCAGTGCTTGAAGCCCGCATTGAGATGGGAGCCTGACCACAGTGCCATACCACACCAGTGTTATCCTCAACATCAAGGTCAACCAGGTCCGTAAGGAATACCGGCTGGCCAGTTGCCTCTTGCAACACCATTTGGGTCAGAGCACCATAAACATCAGCCTCACAGGCACATGGTATTTGCGCCTCTCCCATCATGGATACGGGCCCGCAAACAGCACCGCCATACTCGGTAAAAGTTTCCGGCCAGCAACGAATGGCAAAAGCATCATAACCACCGGTTTCACGTAATTGATCAAGCCCAACTTTCAAGCGCAGAGATTTGTCCAGCTCGATTTGGTCTACTTCATGCAAACCATCTGCAACCTGTTCAGCCTGCTTGCGAACTAATTCCACATGCTCTTCGGAAGCAGCATCGGCCACATCAAACAGATCTGACAGTTGTAAAGCATCAACTTTTATCCCTGCCAATTGTTCAACTTCTTGCCCGGAATAGGCACAGGTATCAAAGCCAAGAGGGTGCTCCCCAATACGCCCCACACGCTTACCTTTTAGTGCTTCGACAATCTGTTTACCGGCGTTTGACTCAAAAGCTATCGAATCCTGTGTAGGCAAAGGTATATTTTGTCTGTTGCCAGCCAGCATAGCTTCAATATCTTCCATTACCCTGCCTGTTGGATCAGCATACAGCCAGGAAAATTGTCTATTGTTCAAACTGAGCGCATGGCTGGCAAGATTAAGCCCACAAAATGCATTTAACCTTAAGCGACCACCAACTCTCGGTTCTGGCACAGCCCATATGGATAATGGCAGGGTAAATGCCTGAGCCAACTTGGCTGTCATGGCGGCGTCGGTAAAGGTTACCTGAAGGATAAGCAACTGATCGATATCTGTATCTTTCAAGTCGGCGGCAGCCTTGTCTGCCTGCTCGGCATCCAACAAAAGCTCCCTTGGGCCAATGATGGTATGACGACTTTGGTCAAGAACAGTCAGCATCTTGTGCAATTTTTCATTGGCGTACTCAACATCAAAGGTCCCTCTACCAAGGGCTAACATCCCAATCTTCATAACAATCTCCTGACCAACATCAATAGTTAAATAGCCGCATACTGTTGACGAAATTGCGCGTCTGCATAGGCAAAATGCGCGCCGCTGGGGCTGTAGCAAGAATGCTGTTTCCATGGTTGTGCTGCAGCATCTGCCAACAATGAAATCTCACGCATATAATCAGTGGCACCACCTCGCAAATCCAACTCGATCTGCTGCCAATTGGGATAGGCGTTAAATGCTTCCAACCAAATAGCCCTACCGGCCAGAAAGCCAGAGGCTCCAGCCTTAAATGCATGCGCCAGTACCTGTTTGAATTCTTCCTTACCCGCCCCGGCAGAAAGCATCACCCAAGGCCTGCCCGCAAGGCGGCCCATTTCATCAAACACTGCCTGTACTTCGCTAGAGCCATCTGCATCAGCAGCATTTACAGGACTTTCCAACTTAAAGACATCAACACCATAGTCTGGTTTGGCAAATTCCATAACTGACTCTAATACATGCTCGGCTTTTTTGCCCTTCATCTCAACATACTCTTTAGTTTGGTGCACATCTTTTGCCAGAGGATAAACCAGCAGCTCAAACAAAAAAGGAATATCAAAGCGCGCGCACTCTTCACCTAAACG
This sequence comes from Gammaproteobacteria bacterium, assembly GCA_030748435.1. GTDB lineage: Bacteria > Pseudomonadota > Gammaproteobacteria > Pseudomonadales > Balneatricaceae > Njordibacter. The sequence continues at coordinate 13,729 of JASMLZ010000094.1, forward strand.
TTTCACATAGTCCTGTTGCTGTTGCAGTACTCGTGGTCCAGCATCAGGACGATACCAAGCCAATACTTTTACCGCATCACCACCCATACGCTTTATTTTAGATACCGACCAATCATCAATATCTGCACTCAATCGACCGTCTATTGTTTCAGCAAAAAGGGAATCCTCCAGGGTCACAATTAAACCTTTACTTGGGCATAGAGCATCAAGGCTATAGGGAATAGCATAATGTGGGTCAAGCAACATGGCCGTACTCTGTTCCTGCAGGGTCTCAACCAACAGGCCTTTAAATTTGGCAACCTGCTCCCATGGGGCTTCACTAGTTCCTAAGTGTGCGGCTATAGGGCCCTTAATTGGTGGGCGTTGATCCACAGCGGTCATCTTGAAAATACCTCTTGCATCAGCCATGCGACGCAACCCCCACTGCTTACCTGGTGATAACTGCATACTTACTTCTCCTTAATAAAATGTTCTGTTGCAACACGATCGGGGCAACCTTGTCGTCCCCCTGAGCGTGTACATTTGATAGCGGCAGCAGCATTAGCAAATATAACAGCATCCTTTTCGCCAGCTCCTTCAGCTAACCTGAGGGTAAAGGCGCCATGCCAAATATCCCCAGCACCCAGAGTATCAACAACGTTTACTGGATAAGCGGGCACTGTTTCTATCTTATTGTTAGCCACATAAAATGTGCCATTGGCACCATCTGTCACACTGCAAAACCCTGACACTGTAGCGGCAACTTCTAGCAAAGCGTCCTCCAAACTATTAGCTTTTGCCAAAGACATTAAGCCCTGTTTCGAGCACGCGATATGGCTGGCCAATGTTAAAAGGCGTTTGTCAACGGGAGCCTCAGCATCAAGCACACCGGGGATACCTCGCTCTTGGGCCCACTTCAGAGCTCTAGCAGACGCTTCAACCCAACGGCTATCTACCAGTACAGCATCAACCTGTGGTGCCAAATCAATCCAGTCTGTATTTGTGCACAAGCCAGAGCCCCGAAAATTAACAATCTGCCGTTCACCAGCACTATTTAAATAAACCGACGAATAAGATGACTGAGCTCCCGGGCAGCGCTGCACATAACTGATATCAACCTGTTCATGCTGTAAATCGGTAACAATTAGATCACCCATATAATCGTCACCCAAACGGCCACCCAAGTATGCTTTGCCTCCCAGTCTTACTATTGCCACAGCAGCATTGGCGGCAGGGCCACCACCAACAATAGTGGCTGACCTAGCAGCATACTTATCTGCTTTATCAGGCATTTGATCGACAGTAAAAACAAAGTCCATCACTGCCATGCCAACTACAAAAATACTCGCCATCAATCCACCTTCAAGCCACTGGGTACATGTTTTGGCTTTCCTAAAACACCGTTAATCGAGTCTGTTCCCGTCAGTGCGTTAAGAAAAGCGATAAGATCAGCCACCTGATCGTCTCTGAGCTGAAGTGGCTGAATATCTAATTTAGAGCTTACTCGTTGCCGCTCACGCCAATCCTCCAAGGACAGAAAATCGGTCTTTTGCAACCATGGTGCCTCAGGTAGATTCACCATTTCAGGTCGCCAACTCGCAAATCCTGCCTGCGGATCCAAATGGTGACGCACAATACCCTCTAAGGTAGCATAAGCACCGTTATGACCATATGGCGCGGTCAGGGCAACATTTTTGAGCGATGGTGTGCGAAACCGATACGCATCTTCGAGCCTGTCTGATGCCGCCATACGGCCCACATCACGAATCACCATATCCCACTGACGCGTTCGCCCTGGGCCAAACTGAGGCAAACCTAAAGCATGAAATTTATGATCAGTTAACAGTGGACCAGTGTGACAACGGTCGCACCCGGCAGCACCATAAAACAATGCCATTCCACGCATCTGGCCCTGAGTCAGAGCATCATCCTGACCATTTAAGTAAGCATCAAAAGGGGAGTCTGTCGAACGCCATTCCAGTGCTTCAAAAGCAGCTATGGCATTAGCAATATGAGCAATAGTGACTTGCTCGGGTGTATCAACATCGGCGAAGGCATTAACAAACATTTCACCATATTCGGGGATAATACGAACTCTCTTGGCAAGAATAGGCCACACCGCATCAATTCTGTCATAGACCGCACCACCAACCTGATTTTCACCAGGGTCACCCGCCATTTCAAATTGTGATGTAAGGGGGAACAAGGCTTGTACCGCCAACAAGCTATTTAGACCTTCAGGCAACCATTCCTGCGCCGGTGTGTTGAAGTGATTGTTATAGAATGGCGCATGACTCACACGCCCATCAAGAAAGAAAGATAAATATTCTTTGGCTCCTACATTCCACAAACCTGGAGCATTACGAGGAATGCGCTTAAGCACTCTGGCAGAGCCTTCACCTGCTGAACGTTCAGGGCCCAGACCAATACCCCCCTCACCAATACCAAGCGCCAAACCATCAGCACTACCGAGATCATGATTATGGCAAGTACCACAGGAAATATTACGGTTGCCTGAAAGGAGGGGATCATAAAAAAGTAACTGGCCCAACTGGGCCTGCTGTTCACTAAACACGTGGAAGTCGCTATCATGTGGAGCTTTAGGTAATTCCAAGGCAAAAGTATGGCTACTCAGAAAACCAATAAGCACTATAAACATGTTAATAAGATCGGTGCGATAACCACGCTTGTGATAAGCATTGCGTTGGCGCAGCCTGTGTTGGCAGAACTTGAAACCGCGCGCGATTTGATGGATGCAAAACAGTACGTACAAGCGCTGCAAGAACTGTCTCTGGCCGCACAATCCGGTAACGCGGAAGCAGAAGAATTGATCGGCGTAATGTATGCCTCGGGCCTTGGTGTCGAGCAAGACGACATGCGGGCGTTCGAATGGTATCTCAGAGCCTCCATGAAAGGTCATGCCGGAGCACAGTCGGGGGTTGGCTGGTATTACGAAGTTGGCCGCGGGTTGGCCGCGCCTGACTTGGTCAGAGCCTATATGTGGTATGCCCTTTCCGCCATAGGAGGCGATCCTGATGCAGCAATTTCGCAAGAGGAAGTAATCAAAAAAATGTCTAAAGGCGAAATTGAACAGGCGCATTTACTTATCGACGATTACAAAAGTTGGATATATCCGTTCCGATAAACGGCATAGGCGCTGCTAACTGCCATTGCCTATATAGAAAGGCAGTTAACAACACAACAAGAACGGTAATGGCTGTGGCGCAACGACATAGTCGCGCCACAGTACTACTGCTAGTTCACATCAGCAGCACGTGCTGCATTGATGTCTTGCTCAGCTTCAGCAACCGCTGCAGTAAGTGCATTGAAAGATGCTTCGCCACCACGAACATTTTTCATATACCAATCATACACAGGAGCAGAGGCTTTCTTAAAGTCTGCCTTTTCTGCTGGGGTTGGCACATACAAATCACCACCACCGGCAACGAAGTCTTGGTAGGCACTGATCGACTTACGCTTTGGAGAAGCAAAGGTAGCCTGTTGCAAGGCATGGAAACCATCAACCACCACCTGTCGCAGGCTTTCTGGCATAGCTTTGAACTTGGCATTATTCATCCACCACAAAGCACCCATGTAAGCGTGTCCATCCAAAGTCACATACTGCAGGCCAGCATCAGGGAATTTCATACCCATAATGTCAGTAATGCCATTCTTGGAACCTTCTACTACACCAGTTTGGAAAGAAGTGAACAGTTCAGGCCAAGGGATTGGGGTTGGCGAAGCACCCAAGGCACGTACCAATTCCTGAGGCAAATCAGCCACTACTGTGCGGATTTTCAAACCTTCCATATCAGCTGGGCCCTGCACCCGACGTTTGGTATTGGCAAAATTACGCCAGCCACCAGTGTTACCAATGGTCATCAAGCGAATAGCGTCACCCGAATCTTCCAGCGCCATATCACGAATAGTGCGAGTGAAATCGCCGGTTAGAACATGCTCAGCTACACGATCGTCGGCCATCAAGTATGGTAAATCCAGCACTTGAACGTAAGGGAAAATACCTGCGGCACCGCCAGATGTACTGATGTAAATATCAACAGAACCATCAGCCACACTTTGTAAACATTCAGCACCACCTTTACATAGTTGTGTGCCAATAAACAGTTCTACCGAAACAGCACCGTTTGATGCTGCTTCTACATAGTTTTTGAAAACGACCAAACCATCATAGTCTTCATCATTTTCATTAGAGTTAGCGGTAGCACGCAGATTAAAATCTGCTGCTACAGTTGGCAGTGCAATACCTGCCATCATAGTCGCAAGTGCTACTGTTTTTAGGGTTTTTTTGAACATCTTATGGACTCCTAGTTGTATTACATTAATTTGGTTTGTTGCACAAACCATCACTGAACAAACCCGGTTAACCGTGGAATGGTCATTGACAAAAACGGGAAGTAAGTAATAAGGAATATTACGGCCACTTCCACGGCCAAAAATGGCAATATGGTACGCGAAATAGTTTCCACTCTTTCTCCAGACACCGAAGAGGCAACAAACAACACCAGCCCCATGGGTGGCGTTGCCAAACCCACGGTCAAATTGACCGCCATAATGACAGCAAAATGCACAGGGTGAACACCCAGATCAACAAAGATGGGGCCTAAAATGGGGCCTAATATGATGATCGCCGGACCAGCATCAAGAAACATCCCAACGACAAACAACAGGATGTTGATCAAGAACAGCAAAATGAGTGGATTATCACTCAAACCCAGAATCATATCGGCCAACTGTTCCGGCGCATGGCTCAAGCTAATCACAGTCTTAAAGGCCACCGAAGCGCCCACCAAAAGTAATACAGTTGACGATGCCAAAGCAGATTTAGACAGAACCTTGGACAGGTCCTGAACTTTCATGGATTTAAGAATAAATAGAGAAATGATTAAAGCATAAGCCACGGCAATGGCCGATGCCTCAGTGGGAGTAAATACGCCAATCAAAATACCACCCAATATAATAATGGGTGTCTGCAAAGGGGCCACAGCTTTTTTGCAGATTATGCGAAAATCACTGGATACCATACGCCTCAAACGTAGCAAAAATAGGTGCGCAGGGAGTAGCAGAACCAAGTACATAAGCCAGCCAGAAAGTTGCACCTGCATGCCGGCAAAACTATTGAGTAAGGCTATCACCCCCAAACATAAAACAAACATCAAACCGGCAACATTTAAACGCAATAGCAATAGAGAAACCCAATGTTCAACCGGCGATATAACCTGATTCTTGTTAACAATACGCTGTGCCTTGGGTAATTTATGGCGATCGGCCATTAGTCTGACCATAATCATCAAACCCACACCAACCATAAAGCCCGGCACAATGCCGGCCAAGAACAGAGCGGCCACACTTTCACCCATTACATAGGCATAAATAATCATAATGCCCGAAGGAGGAATAATCGGCCCTATGACCGAACTGGCGGCAGTGACAGCGGCAGCGAACTTGCGCGAATAGCCATTCTTTTCCATGGCTGGAATAAGTGTCGAACCCAAAGCAGAAGTATCAGCCACCGCCGAACCGGACAAGCCAGCAAAGAGCATGGATGACAAAATATTAACCTGTGCTAAGCCACCGCGCAGATGACCCATTAAGGCTTGCGAAAACTCCACCAGACGAATCGTGATACCCCCACGATTCATAAGTTCGCCGGCTAACATAAAAAATGGCAGTGCCATAAGGGGAAAGCTATCTATACCGTTATAAACATTTCGATATAGCAAGGCAATATCACGTTCCTGGCCGTTCAACCACAGCATGACACCTGGCGCAAACAAGAGCGCAAAGGCAACGGGAAGGCCAATTAGAATTAAAGCCAAAAACAGGGGTAACACCCAAATAAGCATTATTCGGCCTCCACACTATAGGTAGTTGGTTGATCTGTGGTGGGTAATACCGCATCTGCATTCCATAGCTGCATAATAAGACGCAATATCAATTCAACATTAACCAGCAACATCAAGCCGGTGCCCAGTAATAAAGATGCATACATATAGCGTAGCTTAACCCTGACCATCTCAAATCCAATCCAATCAAGAGGTAAGCGCAAAGAGGAGCTGGTAAAGTTACCCCCAAATCCCAGCGTATGGTTATAACCATGCTTTATGCCAACCCACAGCACGGTGGCAGACATAAGTAGCAAAACTAAAGCGGCCACACGGCCTAACAACTGCGGCAGGTGGCGGAGGAACATATCAATAGCAACAAAGCCACCCCATCTAAATGCCGAGGGAGCCATCAGACATGTCATCCAAAGCATAAGGAAACGGGCAAATTCATCTGGCCAGGCCATTGCATCATTTAAGACATAGCGGAAAAATACTTGCAGTAGAATAACCACGACCATAACTGCCAGGCCAATACTGGCAACCAGTCTACCGATAGGCAGGATACGGTTATTAACCGTAGCAAGAACTCTGAGTACAACCATTAACATGTATGCACCCAAAGATAGAACTCAATGAAAGAAGACATAAGTCACCCTGCCTTGCCTATTGGTGTCAGGGTACCTTTAACTGTGGAGACCTTAGATCAAACAATAGGCTCGTTTTATTTTCGTTCTTTTCTAAATAATAATCAAAACAAAAATAAAGTCAAGGGGTGAAAGCTTGACACAAAGCAACTGAACAGCGTGTTACCTTGTCAGGTATCAAGCAACTGCACATCATGCTCAAGGGCCAACTGACGCAAATGACGAGAACAACGCTTATCAGTTACCAACGTATTGATGTCTGACAAATGACCAATCTGTACGGGGGCAGAACGGCCAAATTTTGAACTGTCCGCAACCAGAATAATATGGCGTGAATTTGAAATCATCGCCGTTACCACCGCCGCTTCATGCAGATCAAAGTCCAGTAAGGCACCACTGGCTTCTATGGCAGCCGCGCCAATAATTGCAATATCAAAGCGAAAGTTATTTATAAAATCAACAGCTGTTTGACCAGAAATTGTACCATCAGAACGCCGTACTTCTCCCCCTGGCACCAGTACCTCAATATCCATAAATGATTTAATATCATTGGCTATGAGCACACTGTCTGTAACCACCCTCAGGCCAGAATGGTATTTTATATTGCGTGCCACAGCAGCTGTCGAAGTACCTGCATTCAGGGCAACCACCGCATTGTTTGGTATTAGTTTGGAACAGGCCACACCTATACGATACTTTTCATCACTGGCTATTTCCTTGCGCGCTTCATATTTAGTGTATTCGTTACCTGCCAACAGCATGGCACCGCCATGCACCCGCATAACCCCCCCTTCTTCTTCCATGATACTAAGATCCTTGCGTATTGTTTGGGGGGTCGCACCAAACATAGCTGCCAACTCATCAACCGAAACTCGGCCTTTTTTTTGTATATGACTTAACATCAAAGCTCGCCTGTCGCGGGCCTTTCTACCCTTGATACTTGCCACCATATAAAGCCTTTCGTTTTACTCTCAAAACGAAAATTTTACGCTAATTTTAATAAATAATGAAGTGGTGATAATTGCCAAGGCTCTCTGCAAGCTATTTAGCACCGTTAAACGTTAAACCAAAGACTGCCCATCATAACGGTATTGAGACATTTATTGCTGCTTATTAATATAAGCCGGAGAAACTGCCTGTACTAAAATCTCGGGGGCGCCCTATGTCTGAGCATCAGGCTGAGTTTCAGGTTGTGAGCTGGCAAATGATGTTAACGACATACACGCGTTATATATTTGCCTGATATTTGGATAGGGTGTCAGGTCGACCTCAAATCTGAGGGCATTGTAAACTTGAGGCACCAGAAAAATGTCAGCCATACCTGGCGCGTCGGCAAAACAAAATAATGAGGCTTTATGGCGCCCGACCAACTGGCTTTCAGCGGCTCTAAAGCCTGTGTTAATCCAGTGTTGGTACCAGTTTTTTTGCTGCTCATCAGTTACATCAAGGGAATCTTTTAAATATTTTAATACTCTTAAATTATTGATTGGGTGTATATCCATGGCTATGGAGTGTACAAAAGCACGCGCACGAGCGCGCTCTATAGGTGGTACGGGATAAAAAGCCGGCTCAGGATATGTTTCATCCAGATATTCTAAAATTGCCAGAGATTGGGTCAATATCTGGTTCTCACTCAGGGCCAGAGCTGGAATAAGCATTTGTGGGTTAATGGTTGCATATTGCTCAGCACGATGCTCACCGCCATTTCTTAAAAGGTGGGTGGGAATACTTTTGTATTCTTGCCTTTTCAGGGCGAGCCCAATCCTTACTCTATATGCCGCTGAAGATCGCCAATATGTATATAACTCAAACATTTTATCTGCCTTGTGTCGGTATATCTCTGACTTGTTGGTCCATAGACCCTTTGGCGTCTTGCCTGACTCTGCGCATTATATCCAGCAACATCTGGTATTCCTCGCTACTTATCCCGCTAAGCATATTTTGCTCCAATTGCTTAACCATAGGAATCAGGTGAGCCATAACACGCCTGCCCTCACGCGTAAGCCTTATCAGATTACAACGTTGATCAGCAGGATCAGTATGACTTTCTATAAAACCACGCTTTAATAGGCTAGCTACAGCCCTCGATACTTTTACCTTGTCCATACTGGACTGCAAAACAATGCTCTTGGCAGATAAGGGTGCAAACTCATTTAGCACCGCCAGCGTTCTCCACTCAGAGGCACTAAGACCATATTCTGTGGCATATATTTGTTTCACAGAATTGGCAACATCCTGACTAAAAACCCTAACTAAATATGGGAAAAAAGATGAAAGTTCGAAACTCCCATATTCATTATTGTCTATCATAACCTGTACCTTACCCTCACGTATCAAAGCCAGTATTTCCCAAGGGTTATGGTTTTGCCACCTTGCATAAACCCACCTTAACAATGATAAAAACAATCATTTTTGTCATTATTGGTTGCATATGATACCTATCATACTTTGAACATTTAATACTTTCAAGTATTACATCTAATTGTAAAATTATTTATATAATGTTGATATTATTACTTATTTTTTAACATAAAAATAATTCATATATATGAAACTATATTTTTAATTAATTTTTTACTCAAAAAAACTTGACTTCGTTTCTTATGAAACCAATAATCGATACTATAAATACGATTGTGTTTAAGCCGTGCTATGAGCAGCATTATCAGATTCGAGCGGCTTAACTGAATAGGTTTAGTATCCTCAATCGTAAAGACGGAGAACATAACAGTGACTATCAAAAAAATTCATCACGTGGCGTACCGCTGCCATGACACCAAAGCAACCGTTGAGTGGTATCTAAAATATCTGCATATGGATTTCGTTCTGGCTATTGCTGAAGATTCAGTACCATCTACTAAAGAGCCTGATCCCTATATGCATGTCTTTTTGGATGCCGGGAATGGCAATATTCTGGCATTTTTTGAACTGCCAAACTCACCACCTATGGGCCGCGACACTAACACCCCGGCGTGGGTTCAGCATTTAGCATTTGAGGTTGATTCAGAGGAGGAAATGATGAATGTTAAACAACGTCTGGAAGCAGATGGTATAGAAGTCATTGGGCCTACCAATCACACAATTTTTAAATCCATTTATTTCAGAGACCCAAACGGCCACAGATTGGAGCTAGCCGTAAATACAGGTACAGCCCAAATGTATCAACAATTGGATGATGTCAAATGGGCAATGCTGGAAGAATGGACCAGAACCAGAAAAGCGCCAATGCATGCAAAATGGATGCACACACAAGAATTTAACCAATAGCGGAACTCGCAATAATGAAATTGGCCTCTCTAAAAAACCACACTCACGATGGCAAGCTAGTGGTTGTAGCAAAAGATCTCAAGTCATATAAAGCCGTTCCTGACATCTCACCCACCTTGCAATGCGCTTTGGATGACTGGGCCAATATAGCCCCCAAACTGGAAGCAGTGTATACCCAACTAAATGCCGGTGACGCACAAGGAGCCGAGCCCTTTGATCAGGCAAAATGCAACTCGCCATTGCCGCGGGCATTTCATTGGGCCGATGGTTCAGCCTATGTCAACCATGTAGAACTTGTGCGCCGGGCCAGAGGTGCTGAATTGCCAGCAACATTTTGGCAAGATCCTTTAATTTATCAAGGCGGCTCGGATTCTTTTCTTGGCCCGCATGACAATATAGAGCTTGCTTCTGAAGACTTTGGCATAGACTTTGAAGCAGAAATCGCGGTGATTCTTTCCCATACCCAAATGGGAGCACCAAAGGATCAAGTAGATAGTAATATCAAACTACTAATGCTGGTAAACGATGTATCACTGAGGAATTTAATACCTGCTGAACTCGCCAAAGGTTTTGGATTTTATCAATCAAAGCCATCCAGTGCCTTTTCTCCGGTAGCGGTAACACCAGATGAATTAGGTACTGACTGGTGTGATGGGAAAATTAATCTGCCCCTGCTTTCCACACTCAACGGACAAGCCTTCGGTACACCTGATGCTGGCGTAGATATGACCTTTAATTTTTATGAATTGATTAGCCATGCAGCGAAAACACGTCCTTTAACAGCAGGCTCTATTATTGGTTCTGGAACCGTTTCTAATAAATCTCCAGATGGTGGCCCAGGAAAAGCCGTGACAGATGGTGGCAAAGGGTATTCCTGCATTGCCGAGTTAAGAATGATTGAGACCATCAACTATGGCAAACCCAAAACCAGTTATATGCAATACGGTGACCAAATACAAATTGAGATGCTAGACAAAAATGGGGCATCCATCTTTGGTGCTATCAAGCAAGAATTAGTGCCCTATGTGAGGGCTGACAACAAAGGTAATTGAGAATTATAAGCTCATGGTAACACCCACAGCCTCCAGTTGGGGTGAATTATCAAGTTATATAACTTTGATATTGAAATATGAAAGGGAATGCGAATTTTATTTTTTATGATAGTAAAAGTCATTTTTTTATAAAATAATTAAACTAATAAATAGGGTGATAAAATGAATAAAATCAAATTTTCAATAATGGCTTTGGCTCTTGGCCTAGCCACTTATGCACAGGCTGACAACCTAAAGGTGAGTCACTTTATGCCTGCCAAGCATCCTTTCCAATCCGTTTTTATGGAAAGCTGGGCCGCTGAATTAAAAACCTGTACGCAAGATGAAATCAATGTGGATTTTTTCCCCGCAGGTTCTGCTTTTGGTCACCTAGCCAAGCAATTAGACCAAGTAAAAGCTGGCGTAGTTGATGTTGCCCATGGGCTGACCGGTGTACCCAGAGGGCGGCTACCACGCACTTCAATTGTAGATTTACCGTTAATTTTTGACAGCGCCCATGCCGTTTCCAATACCCTGTGGGACATGCATGAGCAAGGCTTACTGGAAGATGAATTTAGCGGTGTTAAGGTACTGGCACTGCATGGCCACAATCCGGGCCTAATTCATACCAAGGGCAAGCCTACACGCGTGCCAGCAGATCTTAATGGTTTACGCATCAGGTTCCCGAGTCTGGCCGTATCTATAATGCTTGAACAATTGGGAGCAAACCCTGTTGGACTACCCCCAACCCAAGTTTATGAAAACCTGCAAAAAGGTGTTATTGATGGCACAGTGTTCCCTTGGGACGCCATTGGAGGTATGAAGCTTTACGAAGTACTGGACAGTCATGTCGAAGCAAACCTGTATACCACTTCATTCTACTTTGTGATGAATGAGAATAAGTATAATAGCTTGTCTGAGCAAGCCAGATCTTGTGTCGATTCGATTTCTGGACGAGTCTTGGTTAATCGCCTGGGCGAATGGTGGAATAGCTGGGATGCTAAAGGTCTTAGTGCCACACAAGCAGCCGGCAATGAAATTATTTCTTTAACAGCAGCAGAAAGAGCCTTGTGGGAAGCGAAAGCCGAACAGTCAGTGGCCCCTTATTTGGCAGCATTGGCCAAGCAGGGTGTCGACGATCCAGAGGCTTTGTACAGTAAAGTTAAAGCGCTGGCCGCAAACCACAATAATAAATAATATTGTGCCAACAATGCCAGCTATCTTCGGAAGCTGGCATTGTTAAGATAATCACAGAATTATGCACCATCAGCTTTGCATCACAAAAATTATCAAATCGAGCCTTTTGCACGAACTGGGATTTGATTCTGTAACAAGGCAAAAACGCACACACAAAGTAAGTTTATGCACGGTAAATGACCGATTGAGTGTGTTTTTAACGCCACTACAGGACCAAAGAACTATCGTGCAAAAGCCTCAAATTAACTCAATTGCATGTTGATCAACCATGTTAGACAAATTTCTTAACCTTTTAGAAAAAGTAATTCAGCAACTGGCATGGGCAGGCATGGCAGGGCTAGTCATTGCTGTACTAGTTACGGTTATAGATATTGTAAGCAGAAAAACCATTGGTTGGTCCATCAAGGGTATTGTAGAAATTATGCAGTTGGCGGTGATGTATGCGGCATTCAGCGCGATACCCTTTGCTTTTGTTTCCGGCAGCCATGTCTCTGTAGATATATTTGCACAACATATGTCAACTGGTGCTAAAACAGCTATAACATTGACCAGCTTGGTTTTAGGCTGCTTACTTATGTTCAGCCTGGCCTACTTTGGAGCACAACAGGGGCTGCTAGAATGGTCATACAATGATGTGACCATGACCCTGGGAATTAGCAAAATATATTTTTGGATACCATTGGTGGTCGGTTCAGCTTTAAGTGCAACTTTGTTACTTGGATATATTATTAGACTAATTTTTTCTGTGAAAAATTTTACTGAAGAACATTAGGAAATTTTGCAAATGACAGCCGGTGCGAGGAAAAACGAGGGAGCAATCTCTAATCTATTGATTTAAATAACTATTAGATTGCTACACTCACAAAAGCTACCATACCCATGGTTTATAACCTCCTTAGGCATTTATAAAATTGTTTTAGTCTACTGTTAAGAGTGCTGTTAATGTCAGATCCGGTTTTTGGTTTTATTTCTTTTTTGTTGTTGCTCTTACTTATCGCTTGCCGCATTCCAGTAGCAATAGCAATGGGGACGGTCGGGGTTATTGGGGGAATGATCGTTAATGGGTTTTCCAGCGTTAGCTTTATCGTTGGATCCTTGCCATTTGAGACCGTTTTCCCATACGGTTTGTCAGTGGTTCCGTTATTTATTCTGATGGGAGTCATCGCTGCTCAAGCCGGGTTATCAAAAGACCTGTACCAAGCCACACAAGCTTTCGTCGGACACTTTAAAGGTGGCTTAGCTATGTCCACTGTTGGGGCATGCGCTGCTTTTGGCTCCATATGTGGCTCCAGCTTGGCCACTGTGGCCACTATGGCAAGAGTCGCACTGCCAGAAATGAAGAAAGCAAACTATGACGAAAATTTTGCCGCTGCTACTGTTGCTGCTGGCGGCACATTGGGGGTATTGATCCCACCAAGCATCATTATGGTTATTTACGCCATACTGACCGAAGAATCCGTAGGCCAAATGTTTGCAGCGGCTATATTACCGGGGTTATTAGCCACTATTTTATATATGCTGGCAATACATTACAAAGTCAGGTTTGACCCCAAATCGGGCCCTGCAAACCCAGCCTTATCTTACGCACAACGGATCCGTGCAGTGATCAGTGTATGGCACGTTGCACTGCTGTTTAGCGTGGTGATTGGTGGTATCTATATTGGCTGGTTCTCACCAACCGAGGCGGCAGCAGTAGGTGTTCTCGGAGCCTTGGTACTGGCTGTGATAAAACAGAAAATGACAATTGCTCTAGTGCAGAATGCTATGTTGGAAACAGCATCCATCAGCGGTATGATTTTCTTAATATTGGTGGGCACCTCACTATTTAACTTTTTTATTGAAAGTACAATGCTGCCTCAGGTATTAGTAGAGTGGGTCACAGGATTAGACATTAATCGCTATATAGTGTTATTGATTCTACTTTTGTTTTTCATAGTATTAGGCATGTTTATGGATGCCTTAAGTATGATTCTATTGACCTTGCCGTTTGTTTTTCCTCTGATCACTTCACTTGACTTCAATCCAATCTGGTTTGGAATCCTCATGGTTTCTGTAGTTGAAATTGGCTTGATCACGCCACCTGTTGGGATGAATTTATTTATCTTAATAGGTATAGATAAGAAATTGCATATCGCTGCTGTAAGCAAGGCTATTATACTTTTTGTCATAGCCGACATCATCCGCATAGGCGTGCTGATTGTACTGCCAGAATTGAGTTTATGGCTACCATCACGGATGTTGTAGCCGCCTTAGCCCAACATAAACGCCAAGCCTGGCATAGTGCGCCTACTTGCGCTTAAGCGGGGTACGCAGGCCTCTTAGGGAGCGCTTGATAGTCTTTAGGTGGGCCATGGTCTCGGCGCCAAGTTTCATGGTTACACCCACTACCAACACATCAATAACCACCATCTGGGTAATACGAGATGACATTAGGGTTCCCAGCTCCTTATCACCATCCAAATCGATAAACAGTGGAATCGGAGCCAACTCCGCCAAGGGCGTATGACTTGGGCATAGAGCAATAACAGTGGCTCCTGCATCCAAGGCTAACTGTGTAGTGTGCAGCAAGTCACGTGTTCGACCCGTTTGTGAAATGGCAATCACCACGTCACCCTCTTGTAGGGTTACCGCTGCCATGGTTTGCAGATGCGGATCCGAATAGGCAGTGGCAGACAAATTCAAACGGAAAAACTTGTGCTGGGCGTCACTGCAAATAGGAGCAGAAGCACCAAAGCCATAACAGTCGACCCGTCGGGTTTGTGCCAAGGCTTGAATAGCACGTTCCAGATTGTCTGCATCCAAATCGTGTTTAACACGAACCAGATTACCCACCGTTGAATCAAAGATTTTCTCTTTGAACTCTTCCACGGAATCACGGCTATCTAAACGGAACTGCTGATAGGAATTGTTGGTAGCCACACTTTGCGCCAAAGTCAGCTTGAAGTCCTGAAAACCATCAAAACCCAGGGCTCGGCAAAAGCGCACTACGGTGGGCTCACTGACTTCAGCTGCCGCCGCCAGATCAACTATACGCATTTGCACGACTGCTGAGCGCTTTTGCATCACATAGTCGGCGACTTTCTTTTCCGACTTGCGTAGATGTTCGTAGCTTTCTTGCAGAATTTTAAATAGATCGTTGGTCACAGGGCTGTGTTACCTTGTCTGTCTGGCATATTGGTTTTATTCTAACCCATTCTATGCCTTAGCACTAACCCCAATAATTGATTCATTCAAGATCAAAGATCTTGCCAGGATTAAGTATATTTTTTGGATCCATAGCACGCTTGATCAGCACCATGGTAGCTACAGTTTCTGCCCCTAACTCGGTTGGCAAATATGGTTTCTTGCGCAGCCCCACCCCATGCTCACCGGTACAGGTTCCCCCCATACTAATAGCCAGCTTCACCAAATCACCCGCATAGGCTGCAGCTCGTTCCAACATGGCTTGCTGGTCAGGGGGGTAAAGTATTAACACATGGAAATTACCATCGCCAACATGACCCACTATGGCCGTCATTAAGTCCGCCTGTTCAGCTCGTCGTTTGGCTTCCAGTATGCAGTCAGCCAAGCGGGAGATAGGTACACATACATCAGTAGTCATCACCTGCCATCCAGGCCGAATATTCAGACCGGCAAAATAGGCTTTGTGACGTGCAGTCCACAACTCATTACGCTCTTCCTGAGTGGCAGCCCAACGAAACTGACTACCACCATTGGCTGTTGCCACCTCCTCCACCAGACTAACCTGCTCATCAACGCCAGTGACGCTGCCATGAAACTCAAAAAACAGGGTTGGTGCTGCTGTAAACCCTGCCAATCTGGAGTAGTTGATGCAAGCCTGCATTTGCACTTCATCAAGCAGTTCGACCCGGGCCAACGGAATCCCCATTTGCATACACTCCACCACAGTCGTAGCGGCTGTCTCAATACTGGGGAAAGCACACACAGCAGAGGAAATCTGCTCGGGAATGGCAAATAAACGCAAACGTATTTCGGTAATAATACCCAAAGTGCCTTCGGAACCAACAAACAAACGGGTCAGATCATAGCCAGCGGCACTTTTTTTGGCACGACCACCTGTGTGCAGTATTTGGCCTTGGGCATTTACCACCGTTAAACCAATAACCACATCCTTCATAGTGCCATAACGCACGGCATTAGTGCCCGATGCACGGGTGGCAGACATACCACCAATACTGGCATTGGCACCCGGGTCTATAGGAAAAAACAAGCCTTGATGGCGCAGTTCATGATTTAGCTGCTCGCGGCTCACACCGGCTTGTACCAAACAATCAAAATCTTCACTATTGATTTCCAATACCTGCGCCATTTCTGTCATATCAATACTGATCCCGCCCTTAACAGGCACCAGGTGGCCCTCCAGAGAAGAGCCTACGCCATGCGCAATCACCGGGATATGGTATTCACTACAGATAGTGACAGCCTCAGCTACCATGGCTGTAGATTGAGCAAACAGCACCCCGTCAACAATGGGGCCATGGGGGTAACTTTCCCCGTGGGAGTGTTCATCACAAACACTCTTATTACGAGTAAATTTATCAGCAAAAACATCGGCCAGCTTCTGCAAGCCAGCCGCCTGTTGGTTATTTATCAATGCCGCTTACCCTGCTAAAAATTCAACGATATATCCTTGTGGTTAGACATGCAAGCCGACACCGACTTGGCCAGCTCCAGAGGCATACGTTCTTGCAAACGTAAACCGATTGAACCAGCAATAGCCTGATCGTAAGTCACCAGCGCCGGCATTAGCTCAACCGCAGCACGCTGACGCCAAACCACCTGATTCTGCAACATAGCGATGGCTTCATCCAGATATTGACGGGCTTTTTGAGGGTTGTATTTACTACCCTTGAGGGCTCGACGTGCCTTGGATAGCTTGGACTTAGCCTTGCTAACTCCAGACAAGGCGCCTAACTGCCTTTCCTGTTGTTTGATGGCCGCCATGGCTGGCTTGGCTGGCTGCTCTGCAATAACCGCTGCCAGGGCCTGAACATCAGGCAATGCGGCAGCTACTGCATCCGCTTCACCAATCACCATCTGCAGATCCACAATGGTTTGATAGGACTCATCAACCGCACGGCGATAATCTCTTCGCGCCTTGATTTCAGCCTTGTTAAGACTCACATACTCAACTCTTGCCGATTCCCAACCAGCAGGAATAGTGGCCTGTAAATCAGTTATCAAAGCCTGCAGCTCTGTCTCCTGATCAGACATGGATTGCTTACGTAGCAAATCTTCCGGGGTATCATCCAAGCGACGAATCTGTACTTTCAACTCTTTCAACTCAGATTCTGCTGCACGTATCTCGGCTTCTATGCCACGCGCCTCACGATGCAGTGGCGCATAGTCGGGCACATACTCCATTCTATTGGCAGTGGCTGTGTAGATTCCATCTACCATGGTAAACACCGAACCGGCCTGCTCCAGACTGGTATGCAATTGCGTCTGTACAGCATCAGGCAAATAGGTTACGTCCGCTTCAGACATAGCTGTAATAGCTGACTGCAACATCTGCTGGTTAGCCCTGTAATACTGCAGTACCTCAGCCTCTAAACAAGGTTGGATACGCGGATTCATAGGCGGAGGCGCCGACTCGGAGGTCAAGTAGGTGCGGTTAGGCAAATAGTTCACCAAAGCGGGGAAGATGCCGGTAATAATCAACGCCAACACCTGCAAGCCGATAAAGGGCACCACACCCTTGTAGATGGACAGGGTTTTGACCACCTTATCTGCCACACCTCGCAAGTAGAACAGGGCAAAACCAAATGGCGGGGTAAGGAAAGAGGTTTGAATATTCAAGCCAACCATTACCCCTAGCCAAACAGCTGTCACGTTAGCAGCGGGATCAGACAGTAAAATAGGCGCGACAATAGGCACCACCACCACGGCAATCTCAATAAAGTCGAGGAAGAAACCTAGAATAAAGATAACCAGCATAACCACAAAGAACTGCATCCAGAAGCCACCTGGTAAACTGGAAAGCATATCTTTTACCAGTTCTTCACCACCAAAGGCACGAAACGCAGAGGTTAGCATGGCGGCACCGATCAGAATAATAAACACCATAGAGGTCGTCTTGGCGGTTTCCAGCATGACCTCATGCAAGGTGTTTTCAGTTTTATAGACCCGCCAGCCACTCCAGGCCACACCAATTAGCAAAGCCACTACAGCAAGTATAGCCAAAGTAACACCAATCACATCATCTGTGCTATTGATACTCTTCACATTGATATCATAATTAGCCAGAATAATCGTAATCGTTACAATAGCGCCAATGGCAATGGCTGCCGGGGTATAACGTCGCTGGTCGCTGGTGTGCAGCCGATAGCCAGCCATAATCATAGCGCCCACAGCACCCACTGCACCAGCCTGGTTTACCGTAGCGATACCAAGAATAATCGACCCCAAAACCACAAAAATTAGGGCCAAAGGTGGCAACAAAGACCAGGCTACTTTAATAGCAAATTGAATATCATATTTGCCTGTATAGGGTACTGGAGGGGCCTTTTCCGGCTTAATCAATGCCGTGATCAGAATATACAGAACGTATAAGCCTACCAACAACAAACCCGGAATAAAGGCACCCATAAACATATCACCGGCACTGGCTGAGGTAATATCCAGAGTTGAAGGCATAGAAAACTCACCGGTGATTTCCCGGTAATCAGCCTTACGCATAGCACTAGCCTGGTCAGCGGCATTACTTAACTGGTCGGCCAAAATGATCAGCACAATAGAAGGCGGGATAATCTGCCCTAAAGTACCCGAGGCACAGATAGTGCCTGTAGACAGGGAGTGGGAATAGTTATTACGCAACATAGCTGGCAGGGAGATCATGCCCATGGCAATCACTGTGGCCCCCACAATACCGGTAGTCGCTGCCAATAGCGCGCCCACCAACACGACCGAAATGCCCAGACCACCAGGTACTGGACCAAACAACTGGGCCATGCTTACCAGCAGATCTTCAGCCACTTTGGAGCGCTGTAGCATAATGCCCATAAAGATAAACAAGGGTATGGCAATCAGCGTATCCCGTTCCACATCCCAATATAGGCTGCGAAAGTTGGTGACCCCGGCACTGAGCCACTGAATAGGCCCGCCATCATGAAAATAGGCATCGGGGTTATCAGCAAACAGCCAGCCACACAAGGCCGCCAGTCCAATCGCTATAATAGATGCACCGGGCAAAGAAAACGCCACTGGAAAACCGGACGTCAAGGCAATAATCATCAACAGGACCAAAAGGCCCAAAAATAACATTTCCATGGTTAAGCCTGCTCCTTATGATTCCAAACCGGGTTCAAGGGTGGTAATTTTGTGCTCCGAGGCAGCCGACCTTGTTGCAACCTCTCCACGCAACACACCAATATGCTTAAACAAATAGCTGGCAAACTGGATCACCATGGAAAACGCAAAGATAGCTAAAAAGCCAACCATCAAATACTTTACATACATACCGTAACCACTTTGTGATACTTCCACACTTAATAAAGGACTGTTAATACTGCTGGTTTTATCCCACATGCCCAATAGCAAAATAGTCCAGCACAGGGGTAAACCCAAGGCTATTACACCAATACTATTAACCCAGGCTTTGGTACGGTCAGTAAAATGGGTATAGGCTACATCCACACGAATATGGCCTTCCACCAATAAGGTATGTGCAGAGGCAAACAGAAATAGAGCGGCATACCAGAAACGCACCAAATCACCCATAAAGGCCTGCTCATAAGAAAAGATAAAGCGGGTGATCACAATCATAAATTCTGCAATCACCACCAACAGGGTCAACCAGGTAAAACCCAAACCTCTGCTGCGCCAAGCCAGCAAAGCCGCCAACACAATCAGCGGCAGATGCACAAAGCCACCTCGATAGTGGGGCTTACCCATATCCGAAGCCATTTGCTCGGTCATAATGGCTGGCAAAAATGCTTCTACTCGTAAAAACGAAATAGTGGCATCGACGACACCAATTAATAGCACCAACCAGAAAGCCACCCGAATGCTATAAGCGGCCCAACCAGCTACCCGATCAGCCCACTGGGCATAGGAATCTGCATAACGGCGCTGCACATGCCACCAGCACAGCGCAGGCAAGCCGGCATAGCCGAGCACCTGTAGCCAACCCAAAGTGCCTTCAGCATTACCCAACAAAGTTGCCAGAGCACCGGGCCAAGCCCACCAGAAAATCAGGAAATTGTTAACCACAAAAAATATGGTGATATAAACCACCAGCAGCGCCAAGGTGCGCAGACTTGAATCGATAAATGATAATTGCATAGTCGAGGGCCGTACTAATCTGATTACCAAACACAGAATCAGACAACAAAAAATCACAAAACCCGTGCCGACCCACACCAAGTGCGGGCCTAACACGGGCTTTAACTGGCTATGTAACAGCCATTAACCGCCCAAAGCGCGGTTACGTTGCTGCATATAAGCCTGATCAGAGATCTCAGCCCAAGCACCGATATCGGCACGCGCGCTGGCAAAGCTCTGGTGAATACGAGCTGCCAAATCACTGTGTTCCTGAACTTCATCGAACACCTCTTCAGCTGCTTCAGCAAAGCTGTCATAGATGTCGTCATTGAACTGGCGCAACTTCACACCCTGATCGTTGATCAAACGCTTCAATGCAGCGCCGTTCTTGGCGTTATATTCCGCCATCATGACATCATTTTCCATGGAAGCTGCAGCCTCGATCATCACCTGATCGGCCTTGCTTAAACCATCCCACCAGGTCTTGTTGATACCACAAGCCAGCATGGCACCTGGCTCATGCATACCCGGATAGTAGTAATATTTGGCAGCTTCATAAAACTTCATGATTTCATCGTTCCATGGACCTACCCACTCGGTAGCGTCAATAGAGCCAGAAATCAGGTTCTCATAAATCTGCCCACCCGGCAGAGATACGGGTGAACCACCCAACTTGGCCAATACATCACCACCTAAACCTGGCATACGCATTTTCAGGCCTTTCAAATCGTCAGCAGAATTGATTTCCTTACGGAACCAGCCGCCCATCTGCACACCGGTATTACCACACATCAGGCCTTTCAAACCAAAATCAGCGCCTAACTCATCCCACAGTTCCTGACCGCCGCCAAAACGAATCCAGGCGTTCATTTCTGTGTAAGTCAGACCAAAGGGTACAGCGGTAAAGTAGGCAAAACCAGGATGCTTGCCTTTCCAGTAGTATTCAGCTGAATGGTACATCTGCGCATTACCAGAAGCCACTTCATCAAAAGAGTCAAAGGCTTTTACGCGTTCGTTAGCTGCATAGTAGGTCACTTGAATACGACCATCGCTCATATCATTTAAACGCTGGGCAAAACGCTGGGCACCAGTACCCAAGCCAGGGAAGTCGCGCCCCCAAGTGGATACCATGGCAATTTCAACACGTTCTTTGGCAATGGCTGGCGCGGCTATCGTGGATGCGGCAGCCGCACCACCCAAACCAACAATGCCTTTTTTCAATATCTCACGTCTTTTCATATACAATATTCTCCGCATGTTGTTGTTATTTGTGAAACCGACTGAGGTGAGTCAGGCAGCTTGGGTCAGGAATAACTAGTGAAATTCCAGTTGAATAAGTACAATAGCGCACTGATATAACAAGAAATTTTCTACTGCCCAGAACCCATAGCTGACACCAACATACCTTGTTAGCTGCATACTGGCAAGTTAAACATTTGTCTAATGGTCAGACAAGTTTACAAAAACCAGTTCTTAGCGCAGTTAGTGAATAACAATTGGATATACAAATGGACGTTTCACTTTTACTAGACGGGCTTAACGGCGCACAGCGCGAAGCCGTTGCCGCCCCCGAACAGAATTTATTGGTACTGGCTGGGGCCGGCTCCGGCAAAACCCGCGTGCTAGTGCATCGCATCGCCTGGTTGATCGATACTGTAGGCCTCTCACCCTGGTCCATTATGGCCGTTACCTTTACCAATAAGGCGGCCAGAGAAATGCGCGGGCGCATCGAAGATCTGCTGTCACTGAACACTGAGCATCTGTGGGTAGGCACCTTTCACAGTCTGGCCCACCGCCTGTTACGCCGCCACTGGCAAGAAGCCGGCTTGCAACAGCAGTTTCAGATTATTGACAGTGACGACCAGCTCAGCCTGCTTAAGCGCTTGTGCAAGGAAATGCAATTGGATGAGGCGCGCTGGCCAGTGCGCCAATTCCAGAGCTTTATCAATGGCTGTAAAGACGAAGGCCAACGACCACAACATATAGATACCAACGGTGATTTCCATCTCCAAACCCAAGTAAATGTTTACGCTGCCTATCATCAAGCCTGTGAGCGTGCCGGGTTGGTAGACTTTGGCGAGCTGTTATTGCGTTGTCATGAACTGTGGCTCCAAAATCCGTCATTGTTAGCCCACTATCAGGGCCGTTTTAAACATATTTTGGTGGATGAATTTCAGGATACCAATACCATCCAATATGCCTGGCTGCGGGTACTGGCCGGACAAAGTGTTTACGTTATGGCCGTGGGCGATGACGACCAGTCTATCTATGGTTGGCGCGGAGCCAAAATCGAGAACATCCAACAATTTGAAAGCGATTTTGACCAGGTTGTTAGCGTGCGTCTGGAACAAAACTATCGTTCTACAGGTACCATACTAAAAGCAGCCAATGGCTTGATCAGCAATAATCATGGGCGTCTGGGCAAAAATTTATGGACTGACGGCAAGGACGGCGAACTAATCTCCCTGTATGCGGCTTTCAATGAAATGGATGAAGCGCGTTTTATAGTTGACCAAATTAGCCAATGGCAAGCAGGTGGCGGCCTGCGTGCAGAATGTGCCATTCTATATCGCTCCAACGCCCAATCAAGGGTGTTGGAAGAAGCCCTGATTCGGGCCAATATGCCCTACCGAATTTATGGTGGCCAACGCTTTTATGACCGCCTTGAAATTCGTAATGCTCTGGCCTATTTGCGCTTAATCCATAGCCGTAATGACGATGCCGCCATGGAACGGGTATTTAATGTACCCACACGGGGCATAGGAGCCGCCACAGTCACCAAAATTCGCCAGCATGCTCGCAGCGAAGGCTGCTCTATGTGGGACGCCAGCCGGCAAATACTGGCCAGCAATAGTCTATCCACACGCGCCCACAATGCCGTTGACAACTTTATCAAGCTGCTTGAGCAGCTAGCCGAAGACACCGCCGAGGCCCACCTACACGAGTTGGTGGATCATGTTATTCAGCAATCCGGACTGATCCAACACCACCTAAAGGAAAAAGGCGAAAAGGCTCAGACCCGCATCGACAACTTGAATGAACTGGTCAGTGCAGCAAAAAGTTTTGCCAGTGGCTGGAGTCCGGTACAAGAATCAGCTGATCCAGATGGCGATCTCGACCCCCAAGCCAATACACCTTTGGGTGCCATGCTGGATCAGGCCGCCCTGGATGCGGGGGAGCAGCAAGCTGACGAGTCTGAAGACAGTGTACAGTTAATGACCCTGCACTCGGCCAAAGGACTGGAGTTCCCATTGGTATTTTTGGGCGGCGTAGAAGAAGGCCTGTTTCCCCATAAAATGTCTCTCGAAGAAGGTGGTCGTCTGGAGGAAGAGCGGCGCCTGTGCTACGTCGGCATTACCCGTGCCATGCAAAAGCTGTATATTACCTATGCTGAGAGTCGGCGCTTGCACGGTCAGGATACCTTTAACCGCCCATCACGCTTTATTGGTGAGTTACCCGATGAATTGCTGCAAGAAGTGCGCTTAAAATCCAGTATTAGCCGCCCATTGACCTCAGGCCATACAACAGAACCAAAATTTGATCGCTGGGGCCGTCAGCAACAACTAGAACCACCTGCCATTGCACTGGGCCAAATGGTGCGCCATCCCATATTTGGTATCGGCACCGTAGTCAATGCCGAAGGTGCCGGCCCGCAGGCCAGAGTACAGGTGAATTTTGAAGACGAAGGCAGCAAATGGCTGGTGCTGGCCTATGCCAAGTTAGAGAATCTCTAAGCCGGGTATTTGCCAAGGTTGATTGGTACGACAAATTACACGTATCAAGTACAAGCCCCTTCAATGGCCAGATGGCTTGGCGTGCTGTTTCACTAACTGGTCGATCTGTTTAGAACTCAGATTGGTCACGCGCTGGATGAATTTGACATCCAAACCCTCTTTTAGCATATTGGCCGCCACGGTATGCACACCTTTCTGCATGCCTTCTTGTCGGCCTTCCTGCCGTAAAGCTTCACCAATGGTCATAATTATCTCCTGTTGTTCCTTCGACTCCAGCTTGTCGGCCACCACCTTAAACGCTGCGGATGGTTTGTCGGTATTCGCCTGTATCTGGTAGTACTGTATCAATACTTTTAGAGTATAAAACCCGGCTGAATCTTGTGCAATAGTACGGATCACCGAATCAGGCAGTGACTTAAGCGCTGGATACACATCCTGATCACGCACATGTTTGAAAAAATAACTGAATAATCCGGCCGTGTCGGCACTTAGCAGGGCTTGATCAGACTGCTGTTGCACATCAATTAGCTGGGGTGGCCCCTGTAGTGTGTATGTGGCCTGCTCAGGGGTACGAAAGCATTGACACAAATCCAGGGTATAGGGATAGGGTGTTTGTCGGCCGTGATAAAACACTAGGGTATGTATAGGAGGCAAATAATCATCCTGTACATGGTTTAGCAGCAATGCCGCCTTGTATTGCCAAAGGCGTACGGCCATGGCTGGATCCGGGGTACTCTGGTGCTCGACAAGGGTGTATAGATACCCTGACTGTGTTGCGGATGGATCCGTTGCATCACAAAAATCAACCCGATACAGGATATCGGTATGCAGTTGCTG
This sequence comes from Gammaproteobacteria bacterium, assembly GCA_030748435.1. Lineage (GTDB taxonomy): Bacteria > Pseudomonadota > Gammaproteobacteria > Pseudomonadales > Balneatricaceae > Njordibacter. The sequence continues at coordinate 38,547 of JASMLZ010000094.1, forward strand.
AAAGGCCTGGGTAACGGCACTGCCTGACTGTAATGCCAATGTGTCTAGATCAATGCTGTCTTGCAAGTTTGGGCTCAGATAGCGTTTGAAGAAAGAGCGCGCATTCTCCGGTTGGGTCATCAGTTGCCGAAAACAGCTATCATGGGGGTTGGTAATATCAGTCATTGGGCATCCAGTTCCCTATCTGTCTTGTATATTGCTGGTTTTTCAAATCATATTGACCCGCTCAAAGCATAGTCCACGTTGGCAAAGACGCAAGATAAAGGCGAGCATACTGATAGAGCGAAAGCAGCGTATTGGGGACGGAAACGGCAACAGCCGTTGTCGGCTCCAACAGGCTGTAACCAAAGACAGTCAGCCGCCCATTGACCTCAGACCATACAACAGAACCAAAATTTGATCGCTGGGGCCGTCAGCAACAACTAGAACCACCTGCCATTGCACTGGGCCAAATGGTGCGCCATCCCATATTTGGTATCGGCACCATAGTCAATGCCGAAGGTGCTGGCCCGCAGGCCAGAGTACAGGTGAATTTTGAAGACGAAGGCAGCAAATGGCTGGTGCTGGCCTATGCCAAGTAAGAGAATCTCTGAAACATGTGTCATTGCTAGGAGGTGTTTCCAGGAAAAGATTGCTGCGCTTGCAATGGCGGATTTATAAATTTTTCGGCAATGCCTTAGTTACCAAATAATAAACTACAATAATATGCCAATGATTGGCTTAACACTTGTTCAAGTTCGACAATCAAAAGCTATGGGTGTACCCTTTTTTATAAATAGACTTTGGAGATTATCCACTTTGTCACTGGCCAACCCTAAAGAAATCGCAACACAGCACAGCCAACCCATAGCCACAACAACTGTTAAACATCTGCACATTTTGGTGCTGTTTTTACTGGCCTGCCTTTTTCTTTTCGTTGCGCCTTTACAGCTCGGTTCAAGTGGTTGGGAAACCATTGATACCTCGCACTGGATTGGTTGGGTGGTGGTTGCCTTGATAACCGGGATGGGGCTGATGATGCCTTTCTATCAGCAACGATGGAACATTGCCAAAAGTCTGTTGCTGGCGACGGTAGCCTATATATTGCTGACTGGTATTGCTGCTGTTTTGGCTAACGACTTTAATCCTGCTGTACGCTGGGAATGGTGTGGCTTGCTAGCAGGGTTGTTGTTCTTTTTGGCACTACACCAGATGCCTGGGGGTGACAAGAGAGAGCAGCAGATCTTGTGGATTATTCTGCTCTCCGGGTTTACTCAGGCAATCTTGGGCTATCTGCAATATCATAGCATCTCCATCGCCGGTTATACCTTTCGCCCCACCGCTGCTGTTGGTGGCTTCTATCAGGTCAATAACTTTTCCAGTTATCTGGCTACGGCGGCCTTGATACCTTTACTTCTACATCTACCACGAAGACACAGAATATCTGTGCAAGCCTTTTTGCTGCTGATACTGATGCTATCAGCCTACTCCCTTTATCTGGCTTCATCAAGAACCGGGCTACTTGGTATTGTTATCGGCGCCGTGCTGATTTTATTTGGCAGGTGGAGAGGCCGGCACAAACCGCAAGCAAAAACTCCTGTTATATTGTCAGGCTGGCTATGGATGATAGCTATTATGGCCGGTTACCTGCTAGCCCATTTGCTGGAGGACGGCAGTCTGGTAGGCAAGGTGGCTGCTCTGGGTGATCCTGGTGGGCTTAACCGCCGTGGTATGTATGAAGGCACCTGGAATCTGTTTCTGGAACAACCACTGTTTGGTCACGGTCTTGGTACCTTTACCACCAACTTCCAACCAGCCTATGTAGCGACCATGGAGCAGCTTGGCAATAGCAAGATCATCAGTTCGACCACTACTTACCCCCATAATGAACTGCTCTATCGGCTGGCGGAATCGGGCTTGATGGGAGGGCTTGGTTTGATGCTGATTGCCGGCGCTACCATCAGCATATGGTGGCGTTTACCTGAACATCGCGGCTGGCTTTATGCCGGGCTGCTTTTCCCTCTGTTGTTGCATACCCAGACCGAGTACCCTTTTTACCATAGTTTACTGTCATGGACACTATTTCTAACCATTCTGTACCTGACCTCACGCCATCTTGTGGCACACGAAAAACTAGTATGGTCTGGTACTAAGGCAAGTCTGGCTGCTATGTTGCTGATATTTGCCACCACCCTTGCTAGCACAGTGTTTTTGGTGGATAAAATGGTACGCTCCATGGCTATGGAGCAGGCACTTATCACAACACAAGATACACAGAATAAGCCCCCTATAGAGTATTTACAGGGGCTATTGCATGCTAACCTGCAGGACAGTTACTTTGCCCCGCCCAGCAGACGTTTGCTAATGTTGCAGCAGGTAGACTGGATACAGAATAGGGCAACAATAGAGGAGGCGAAAGCCTGGCTGGAGCTACTGCACACTGCCTATCGCCACTTCCCTACCGCACCTTACTATCATATGCAGGTATTGGCACTAACTACTATAAATAAGTTTGATCAGGCCTGGGCACTACTCGAGCAGGCTGGCCGACTCTATCCAAGATACAAGTCGCAGACCGAGCGGGTTGTGCTGCAAAAATGGCTGGTTTATATTGCAAATCAGCAACCCTCTACAGAGGCAGGTGAGAAGTACACCCCCAACAAGACAGTGTTTAGTCGCTATAGCAACTGGTTGGCACAGGCCACTCTTCAGGGTACGCCATTAAGTGCTCAGGATTATCATTTTGGAATTTACAGTCTCAAGCATATGGGAGAGGATGACCGAGCCAGACAACTGCTTGAGCTGGCGCGCGCACAGCATCCTGAGGCCTCAGTACTGCAAAAGTGGAAGCTATAATTGACCCAAATACCGGGCCTTAGCTGCAATAAGTTGTTGGTAAGGCAATCACCATTAGCAGCACAGACAGTCCGGTCAGGAACGCTGACCAAGCCAACTTAACTAATCAATATAATGTGCTCTCGGTAGCAACATCAGACTGTATCTAAGGCCAGAATTTTAGACCTCCAACATAAAAGTCACCGGGCCATCATTACACAGACTAACCTGCATATCCGCACCAAATTTACCCGTTTGCACAGGCAGTATTTGTGCGGCCTGGGTATGGAAGTAATGATACACTTCCTCGGCTAAAGCAGGCGCCGCTGCGCTGGTAAAACTGGGGCGCATACCCTTATGGGTAGATGCTGACAGGGTAAACTGACTGACCACCAATAAACTGCCCCCTGCCTGTTGTATATTGCAGTTCATGCGCCCTTCCTGATCGGCAAAAACACGGTAGTGCAATACCTTATGTAACAGCTTCTGGGCAGTGGCTATATTGTCATCCCTGTCTACCCCTAACAGCACCAAAAGGCCGGGGCCAATGTTGCCAACAGTGGTACCGGCAACATCGACTTGGGCATGGGATACACGTTGAATCAAAGCTTTCATAATCTTCCAAAAACAAAATAAACTAACCCATTTTAGGTGCAAAGGCACGCGTCGCAGTCACCAGATTATCAATAATCCCCGGCTCCATCTGACTATGCCCGGCATCACGCACAATATGCAACTCACTAGCCGGCCAGTGATCGTACAATAGTTGTGCCTGATCCATAGGACACACCATATCGTAGCGGCCATGTACAATAATACCGGGAATGTCCTTAATAGCAGACATATTTTGCAAAATCTGATTAGGCACCAAAAAGCAATCATGCCGGGCATAATGGCACTCTATAGAGGCTATGGCCAGAGCGTCATGCAGATCACTGCCTGTTGCACACACAATGTGCTGTGGTTCTAAAGTTGAAATACGTGCTTCCCAGATTGCCCATGTCTTGGCGGCAGCCAGGCGGCGCAATTCATCTTCTCCAGTTAACAGATCATAGTAATATTCGACCATACTGTCCTGCCGATGTAATGGCACCATAGCCGTATAGTCACGCCAATAATCAGCAAAGATGCGACTGGCACCCCCCGCCTCAAATAACCATCTCATGTCTTCTGGCCGCCCCAGAAAAATACCCCGCAGTATCATCCCTCGCACGCGCTGGGGGTGTGTCTGGGCATATACCAAGGACAGGGTCGAGCCCCAGGAACCACCAAATAGCAACCAACTTTCTATAGCCAGTGCCTCACGCAGGGATTCAAAATCAGCCACCAGCTTGTCTGTGGTATTGGCTACCAAACTGGCGTGGGGCTGGGATCTACCAGCGCCCCGTTGATCCACCATAGTGATATTATAAACAGTCGGGTCAAAAAAACGTCTGGTCAAGGGACTACAACCACCACCTGGCCCACCATGCACTACCAGCACAGGAATACCCCACGGACTGCCACTCTGCTCTACATACAGGCTATGGCCATCACTGACATCAAGAAAAAATTCTCGATAGGGATGAAAGTCAGGATAAAGACTGTGCATAGGTGGCTCATATATCAATATTGGCGCTTTGAGTCACCCATGCTAACATCATGCTCTATTTGACCCAATACCAACAGATCAGAGTTATGCTAGAAATCCTTAAACAACGTCAGGCACATCTGGTGCAATTGCTGGAAGCAAGTGAATTTACGGCACTAGCCATTGTTCCGGGGCCCAATTTTCTATACCTAACCGGCCTAAGCTTCCACCTTATGGAACGACCAACCCTGTTTATTATTAGCCAAACAGGTGCCTCCATAGCCATTATGCCAGCACTGGAAAAGCTTATGTGGGAGTCAGCCATGCCTGATGTGACAACCTTTTATTGGCAGGATAAGGATGGCTTTGACGAAGCTTTCGCCATGGCTGCTGCTCAGTTACCGGCTGGCAAACTGGGTGTCGAAGGATTACGTATGCGGGTCTTTGAAGCAGATGCACTTCGCTGTCACTACGGACAGGAGGCTATCGCCAATGCTGCTCCTGTCTTTAACCGGCTGCGCTACTGCAAAGATCCACAGGAAATCAACCTTATAGAAGAAGCCATTGCCATCAGTGAATTATCATTACAGGAAACACTAGCCGAAACCAAAGTTGGCATGAGCGAAAAACAGATACACAATCTACTTAAAATGCGTATGCTGGCTAATGGCACAGAAGGCTTTGCCTTTGAACCCATTGTCTTGGCTGGTGGCAATGCAGCCAACCCCCATGGCCATGCCAGTGATTACTGTTTACAGGCAGGTGATCCTCTATTGATTGACTTCGGCGCTTATTTTCAAGGCTATAGTGCCGATATCACCCGCACCTACTTCTGCCAATATGCACGTGACGAACATAGAGCCATCTACGAAACAGTGCAACAAGCGAACCATCTTGGGCGTGAACTGGCGGCCCCCATATATACCGCCCATGATATCGACAAAGCTGTTACCCAAGTGCTACAAGACTCCGATTTTGCCGACTATATCGTGCATAAGACTGGTCATGGTCTGGGTCTGGATGTACATGAAGCGCCGCAAATAATGATTGGCAATCCTATGCCATTGCAGGCAGGCGTGGTCATGACTATTGAACCGGGGTTATACAAGGCTAACGAAATAGGCGTGCGCATTGAAGACGATATCCTGATTACTGCCACTGGTTGCCGATCGTTAACCAGCTTAAGTCGGGAACTGCAAATTATTGGCTAATGCACCAATAAATAATCCTGTTTACCGGGTTTGGCGCCTCAACATGGCGTATTTAACAAAGGCCGGGACGGCTTTTGCTATTATTATTTCCCCATTAGGCCTACAATGGCCCTCGTGAGATGTTCCACCCTGCGGTAGGGTGGTTAATGGGAAGCAAAAGCAACATTGCGGTGTACCGGTGTTGCTTAGCACACCAGCCACATTATATTGTTGAGTTCAGTGAGAGGCTTCAGCGTGCCTGGCAAGGCGCGTCTTGCCGCTAATGGTCATTCCCTTAGTAAAAGGCGCAACTTAGTCCAGGGGCGCTGAACCACTCACCCATAGGGCGTTGTTCTGGTGCCCCGCAGCCGCGTTACCGTGTTTGGCAAGGGAATGACCATTACCTGCACACGTCGCCTTGCTGCGCAACACCAGAACAACGCTGAATCCGTCAATATAATGTGGCTGGTGTGCGAGCACTGCCCCCGCAACGGTTACCAAGTCCGATACCAGCACTCACAACTAACACCATATTCGCACGGCGGGTGCGAGAGGGTCTTACTTTGCTACATATTTCTTACTGTAAAGCAATCGCTTTGCAGATTCAGGCCTCTGCGTCCCTGTGTATTTATAGCACCAGCGGGGGGCATGTCCTGTGAAACCAAATTTTCCATTTACGGCTGTGGTCGGCCAAGCACAAGTAAAACTGGCTTTGGTGCTATTGGCCATCGATCCGATAATAGGTGGTGTACTGGTCAGCGGCCCTCGTGGGAGCGCCAAATCCACCCTCGCCCGTAGTCTGGCAGACCTGCCTATCAACGGTCTGCGACAGCTTATCACCTTGCCCTTGGGTAGCAGTGAAGAAATGGTTACCGGCACCCTTGATCTACAACAGGCCCTGGGCGAACAACAGGTGGCGTTTGCGCCTGGCCTATTGAGTAAAGCCCATCAAGGCTTACTCTATGTTGATGAAGTAAATCTGCTTCCCGACAGTCTGGTGGACCTGCTATTGGATGTGGCCGCCAGTGGTGTCAACCGCATTGAACGCGACGGTATTAGCCATGAGCACGCCGCCGAATTTGTGCTTATGGGAACCATGAATCCGGATGAGGGTGAACTCCGGCCACAACTCTTGGACCGTTTTGGCTTTGGGGTCGCACTGGCTAACCGCTACAGCGCTCAAGAACGGGTTGAAATTGTGCGCCGCAGGCAAGCCTTTGATAATGATCCACAGGCTTTTCTGGCTACCTATGCCGATGCACAGACTCACCTTGTAGAACAGATACATCAGGCACAGGAACGACTGCACCAAGTAACCATCAGTGATCAGCTACGTTTGGCCATAGCCGAACATTGTGTTGCTGCACAAGTAGATGGTGTACGCGGCGATCTGGTGTGGCTGCGCGCGGCCTGTGCTCATGCCGCCTGGCAACAGCGCCAAGAGGTGACTATGGATGATATTGATGCTGTAGCAGAGCTGGTGCTGATGCACCGCCGTCAACAGCCACCTAAAGCCTCTAGCCCCCCTGACAATAGTATGCCACCACCCCTGCAGCAACCACAGAATCAAGCCAAGCATACAACGGCAGCTGATAGTGATTGGGGGCAGATGCAACCCCAAACTCAGCATACTGGTCAACTCAGCGCCCTTGATATGGGGTCTAACCCACATCAGCCCCAAACAGGCCCAGCTGGAGCCTGTTCCAGCCAAGGCAATTTATGGCACGGTAAAGGGCAGGCTACCCGCAACTGGAGCCAACGCATTAACTGGTTTGCCAGCCTGATAGCCGGGCGTGGTAGCAAACCTGAACTGCGTTACCGCCGTCAACAAGGCGCCGACCCGACCATGCATTTAGTATTGCTGGACACCTCCGCATCTACCCTCTCCGGCCAAGGCCAAGCACAGGCTAAAGGTTTGGTAGCCGGTTTGGCCCAACAAGCCTATTTGGCGCGCCAGCACATGTTACTGCTGGGTTTTGGTAACGACAAGGTAGAGCCATTATTGGCTTTGGGCCGTGCCCCCAAAACCATGACATCATTATTGAACAGCATTGGCGCTGGTGGCGGCACGCCCCTTAGGCAGGCTCTGCAACAGGCCCAAGCCTGCGGCCAACAACTTCTGCGCCGCAACCCCACCACGCGCATTATTAATTACATTATTACCGATGGCCGCGTACAACAGGATATAACGGGTCTGCACCTGCCTGGTATCAGCGTACTAGTCGATACAGAACAAAGCCAGATCAAGCGCGGTCGGGGGCAACATATTGCCCGTCATTTAAGCGCCGAATATTTTACTCTGGCCCAAGTACAACAATTTACCTAACGATTGCTTATGACCACTAAAACACACGCACAACGTATGGCCGCTAAAAAGGCCGTTATTGACGCCCGCATAGCTAAAGCGACAGAAGAACGCGGTGTCGTTATTTTGCTACGCGGCAATGGTAAGGGTAAAAGTAGCTCTGCCTTTGGTACCCTTATGCGCAGCTTGGGTCATGGCAAAGCAGGTGCTGTAGTACAGTTTGTCAAAGGCCGTATTGCCACTGGTGAACACAAATTTTTCCAAACCCATACCAACATTCCCTGGCATATTATGGGTCATGGCTTTACCTGGGAAACACAAGACAAAGGGCGTGATATTGCTGCCGCTGAACAAGCCTGGGAAATAACTCAAAAGCTGCTACAAGATGATAGTATCGATATGTTGGTGCTGGATGAAATGGCCTATATATTTAAGTACAACTACCTGCCCGTGGAACCGGTTATTGAAGCACTCAAACGGCGCCCAGCCAAGCAGACCGTGATTATAACTGGCCGGGTTATGCCTGATGCTCTGGTGGACTACGCCGACACAGTAAGCACGGTTAAAGATGATGGTCACGCTTTTCGCCGCGGCGTTAAAGCCCAAGCAGGGATAGAATACTAATGTCGCAACCAACAACAGCCTTATGCCCAGCCTTATTTTTGGCTGCACCTGCCTCTGGACAGGGTAAAACCACTGTTACCGCCGCACTGGCCCGCTACCATCGCGATCAGGGCCGCAAGGTCAGGGTATTTAAAATGGGGCCGGATTATCTGGACCCCCAGATTCTGCAGCAAGCATCGGGCCAACCCGTCACCCAACTGGATCTATGGATGGCTGGGGCAGAATACTGCCGCCAGCAGTTTTATCTAGCCGCACAAACAGCTGACCTTATTCTGGTTGAAGGTGCCATGGGCATGTTTGATGGCGAACCATCCAGTGCTGATCTGGCAGCCACCTTTGGTATTCCCATTGCTTTGGTTATGGACGTTAAAGGTATGGCACAAACGGCCGCCGCCGTAGCCTTGGGACTAGCCAATTACCGCGATGATGTAGCCGTTGTTGGCTTGATTGCCAACCACTGTGGCACCGAACGCCATGCTCAACTGGTGCGTGATGCCTTGGGCGATCGTATGCCCCTGCTCGCCCATTTGGCGCGCGCTGAAGAAGTGGCTTTACCCGAGCGACATCTGGGTCTGGTGCAAGCCGAGGAAGTCAGTGAACAGCTGGAAGAAAAGTTTAATCTGGGCAAGGCCTGGTTAGGTGAACAAGCCATATGTAACCTGCCAGCGCCAGTCGCCTTTGCCGATCAACATATTGCTGATCCGCAGCCACTGCTGGCAGGCAAACGCATTGGTATCGCCAAAGATCAGGCCTTTAGCTTTATCTATAGTGCCAATACTGGTCTACTGCAAGCTATGGGCGCTAAATTGCACTACTTCTCTCCCATGCATGATACCCAACTGCCTGAGGTAGATGCTTTATGGCTCCCTGGTGGCTACCCGGAATTACATGCGCAAAAGCTGGCGGCCAACCAAACTATGCGTCAGGCTGTGCAGACTTTCCATGCCTCCGGTAAAGCTATTTTGGCTGAGTGTGGCGGTTTTCTTTATTGTCTGGAGAGCCTGACTGATTTGCAACAAGATACCTGGCCAATGGCGTCTATCATGGCTGGCCAAGGCGCCATGCGCGGCAAACGTGGTTGTCAGGGTATGCAGCTGGCCCCCTTACCAGAAGGTGACATAAGAGGTCACGCACATCATCGTTCGCGTAGCCAGAATACCCCCGCACCCATAGCTCATGGTCGCCGCCAACGCCACTCGGCAGCGGGCGAAGCCATCTATCGTGAACAGGGGTTAACAGCCAGCTATTTGCATTTATTTTTCCCCTCCAACCCGGTTGCCACAGCAGCCCTGTTTGGCGTCAAATAACCAGCACAGACCAGATTATGTGGCCCGAATCAAGTGAACAACACCAGCCCCTACGCACCGGTTTAACCACCGGCACTTGCGCTACGGCCTGCTGCGTGGCCGCCGCTCACCTGTTACTGGCCCGGCAGATTTGTGAGCAGGCCAGTGTTACCTTGCCCAAGGGTCAAATTGTCGAGCTGGATATAGTCGATTTACAATGTTCCGACCAGATCGCCCATGCTGCTACTATCAAGGATGCTGGTGATGATCCTGATGTTACCCATGGTGCTAAAGTATGGGTTAATTTGCGTCTGCTACCAACGACTGGGGTTACCTTTAACGCCGACCGAGGTGTCGGTACTGTTACCCGTGCTGGTCTGGCCTTGGCCGTTGGTGAACCAGCCATCAATCCAGTACCCAGACAAATGATGCGCAGCAACCTGCAAGTTGTTGCCCAAAAATATAACTACAAGGGTGGTTTTGCCGTCAGTATCGGCATTGATCAAGGTGCAGAACTGGCACTAAAAACCATGAATAGTCGTTTGGGTATTGTCGACGGGCTGTCCATATTAGGCACCAGCGGTATTGTCAGGCCCTTTTCCTGCAGTGCCTGGATCGCCTCTATTCATCGTGGTATGGATGTGGCACACGCCAATGGCTACGCTCATATTGCTGCCTCTACGGGCAATACCAGTGAAGCCTACGTGCAACAACACTACCAAATGGCCCCCATGCAACTGATCGAAATGGGTGACTTCGCCGGTGCCGTGCTGAAATACCTAAAGCAAGTACCTATTACCAAACTCACTCTTTGCGGTGGGTTTGGCAAACTAAGTAAACTGGCTAATGGCCATCTTGATTTGCACTCCAGCCGCTCCAGCATTGATTTTGGGCAACTCCAAGAGCTGGCTCAACAGCAAGGCGCTCAGCCAGCACTACTAGACTACATAGGCCAGGCCAATACTAGTCTGCAAGCATTGCAGGCCTGCCAGACTGACGCTATTGATCTGGCTACCAGTGTTTGCTATGCCGCTTATCAGCAAGCTAGAAAACACCTTCCTGCCAGAGTAGAAGTAGAAATTATTGCTATCAATCAGCAAGGTGAACTGCTCAGCCAGTATCCACTGCTACCAGAGGGGGCGGCATGAACCTGTTGCTATTGGGTGGCACCGCCGATGCCCGCAAAATATGTGCATTGCTGCATAGCCAATACCCTTATGCTCAACTGATCTATAGCGTGGCCGGTCTGGTGCGTCTACCCCAGGTGCCGGCGCAAGTAATCAGCGGGGGCTTTCGTCAATTTGGCGGCTTAAACCAATATTGCCAAACCCATAATATTCACGCCATCATTGATGCTACCCACCCCTTTACGACAACTATGGGCGCCAGTGCACGCACCAGCGCACAAGCTCTGGCCATACCCTACTGGCGTTTTTTACGCCCGGCCTGGCAACCACAAACAGATGACCGTTGGCACAGCTTTAACAACCGTCAAGATCTGTTACAGGCCATACAGGGCTACCAGCGCATACTGCTTACCCTGGGGCAAGTCAGTGTTCAGGAGTTAGGCCAATTGGACCGGGTACCACAGGTTTGGCTGCGCACCGCAGCCCAGCCTCAGATCAATCTGCCGCAACATGTAAAGTGGCTTAAGGCCATCGGCCCCTTTGCCTTGGCCAATGAGCAAGCTTTGCTGCAGCAACACCGAATTCAGGCTCTGGCTTGTAAAAATAGTGGTGGTGATGCCACCAGTGCCAAATTAACCGCAGCCCGAGAGCAGGGATTACCTGTATATATGCTGCAACGCCCCCGCCAAGAAGGGGTAGCATACTCGGCGTTTGCCCAATTATTAAACCAGATTGACATCTGGCAACAGAGATGGATGGCCCAACCGGCCTCTTGAGGAAAAACTATGAGCAATGAAAAACCCGCCATTTTATTCGTTGGCCACGGTTCTCGCGATGTAGAAGCAGTAAACGAATTTTACCAACTGGCTGAGAATTTTAAACAGCGCTTTCCTGAGCGTATGGTAGAAACCGGCTTTCTAGAATTTGTGCGCCCCATTATCGCCGACGCCGTGCAAAAACTGATTGACCAGGGTGCTACCAAAATCCATGCCGTACCTGGTATGTTGATGATTGGTGCCCACGCCAAAAATGATATCCCCAGCGAATTAAACAATCTGCAGTTACAGCATGGCATCAAAATCGAATATGGTGCCGAGCTAGGCATTGATGCCAAGATGCTGCAGGCGGCCCGTGACCGCATTGAAGAAGCCGAAGCAACTATTGCCAATTACGATGCAAGCAAAGATCGTCGCGATACTCTGCTAGTGATTGTCGGACGTGGTGCCACTGACCCAGACGCCAATTCCAATATCAGCAAAATTACCCGCTTTCTGGAAGAGGGCATGGGCTTTGGCTGGTCAGCTACAGCCTATAGCGGTGTTGCTGACCCGCTGGTACCAGCGGCTCTGGAACGCACCAAAGGTTTGGGCTTTAAACGCGTGATTGTGGCACCTTACTTCCTGTTTACCGGGCGTTTGGTAAAACGTATTTATCAGGCTGCTGATGAATTTGCCACCGCCAATCCTGATATTGAAGTAGTCAAGGCACCCTATCTGAACGCCCATGAAAAAGTGATTGACACCTTTGTTGAGCGCCTCGATCAAATTAGTAGTGGTGATGCCAAGATGAACTGTCAGCTATGCCAATATCGAGTGCAGATTATTGGTGTGGAACACAAGGTTGGTCAGCCTCAGGAAGGCCACCATCACCATGTGCAAGGTATTGGTACCGATGCGGACCACCATCACGACCACCATCACCATCACCATCATCACCATGATCACCAGCACGGTCATCACCACCATGACGATGACCAATAGCCATGCATTACGATTATAACCCTGATCCACAGGGCATAGAGCAGGAGAGCTTCCGCCAGATCCGTGAGCTCACTAAACTTGATGCTTATGACCGCGACAGCCAACAAGTAGTCATGCGTGTGGTACATAGTCTGGGTGAACCGGGTGTGGCACAATCCATGCGGCTTAGCAGTGGCGCCTGCGCGGCAGGCCGCAGCGCTTTGGCCAATGGCAGCGCCATCCTGTGTGACGTGGAAATGGTCAAACAAGGCATTACCAAACGTATGCTGACAAGGGAACCTTTGTGCTACCTGAATCATGCCCACACAGCTGAACTGGCGCAACAAGCAGGTGAGACGCGTTCTATGGCCGCTTTACAGCTATGGGGCAATGATTTGGCTGGCAGCGTGGTAGTCATTGGCAATGCCCCTACAGCCTTATTCCGTCTGCTGGAAATGATCCGGCAGGGGGCCTGCAAACCGGCTTTGATCGTCGGCATACCCGTAGGTTTTGTAGGTGCGGCTGAGTCAAAGCAAGCATTATGGGATGCCTATCAGCAGCTCGGCCTGCAGTGTATTACCCTGCTGGGTCGCCAGGGCGGCAGTGCCGCCGCCGCTGCAGTTGTCAATGCCTTACTACGCTGCAATCTGGGTGAGTATTACTAATGTTAAACATCAGCGTTATCGGCCTAGGCATCCACCAGCCACCCGTATTAACAACCACCGCCCAACAAGCGCTGGGGCAAGCTCAAGCAGTATTTGGCTCAGCCCGCCAACTGGCCAGTGTGGCGCACTTATTAGCCACTGACTGTGAGCCCTGCGAACTACCCAAGCTAACCCAATTGGCCCAGCAATTACAGCCTTACCAACAGGTAGTAATACTGGCCTCCGGTGATCCCTTGCTGTTCGGTATTGGCAAGTTTTTGCAACAGGAATTCCCCCAGCAGGTCACTTGTTACAGTGGCATATCCAGCCTGCAGGGTGCTTGCCAGTTGACTGGCCTATCCTTGCAGGATGCTCAGTTGGTGAGCCTGCACGGACGGCCATTAAACAGCCTGCGGCGCCACCTGCAGCCTAATCGCCAACTATTGGTTCTTACCGACCAGCACAGTCAACCCCAACATCTGGCGCAACAGCTGGCTGATGTCAATCTGGGCGCTTCGCGCCTGCATGTGTGCGAACGTCTGGGCTATGCTGACCAACGCTATCGGCAGTTTAGTGTGCAACAGTTGCTGGCCCATGATCTGACATTCGATGCTTTGCATGTGAGTGTGATCGAAACCCGTGGCCCAGGCGGCATTATCCCCAACTTCCCGGGTATCCCGGACCACGAGTTTATTACCGACGGTGTTTCTGTTACGGGCAGAGGCGCTGGCCACGGACTGTTAACCAAGCGTGAAGTACGTTTGGCCATCCTGTCTTTATTGCAAGCCGGCCCGGATCAGATAGGCTGGGATATTGGTGCCGGCTGTGGTGGCGTCGCTGTCGAATGGGCCTTATGGAACCCTAAGGGTCAAGTCTATGCTATTGAGCACCACCAACAACGCTTTGACTGCCTGCAGGCCAATAGGGACAAATTCGGTGTAGGACAAAATCTCTATGCTGTTCAGCAAACCGCACCACAGGGGCTAAGTGACTTGCCCAGCCCCGATAAAGTATTTGTTGGTGGCAGCAGTGGCGCCCTGAACGCAATTATGCTCGCTGCCTGGCAGGCCTTACGCCCCGGTGGTCGCCTGCTAGCCAGTGCGGTAACAGAACAAAGCAAAGCCACCTTATTGCAGTTTGGTAATCAAGTAGGCTGCGATATAGCTGAACTGTTACAAGTCAGTGTTAGCCGCGCCGATAAATTAGCCGGCCACGACCTGTTGCGGCCAAATTTGCCTATTACTCTTATTTGTTGGGACAAGCCCCATGAGTAACTCAAATCACAGCTATAAAGCCAAAAAGGCCACTTTTTATGGTGCCGGTGTTGGCCCGGGTGATCCCCTGCTACTGACCATAAAAACCCACCAGCTAATACAGACAGCCGATGTGATCAGCTACCTGGCCAGCACGGATGGTCATTCTCAGGCCCGGGATATTGCGCGCCACAGCCTGGCATCCCGCACTAGTGACGCTGAAGAAGTGGTCGTCACCATGCCTATGAGCACCGACCGCAGTCAGGCCAATTGTGCTTATGATGCTGCTGCACAACAACTGCAGAAACATTTGCAGGCTGGCAAATCAGTCGTATTCCTGTGTGAAGGCGATCCCTTGTTTTTTGGTTCCTTCAGCTATCTGCTGCAACGCCTAAGTGATGATTTTAGCTGTCAGGTGGTGCCCGGGATTGCCTCAGTCAATGCCGCATCCGCTGCTCTGCAGCAACCACTAACCTTGTTACAGGAGTCCTTTGCTGTGGTCAGTGGCCGTCATACGGATCAACAAATCGAAAATACCTTGCAGCAACATGACAGTGTGGTGATTATGAAAGCCGGTCTGGCCCGCCCGCGCATACTGGCTTTGCTACGCAAAACCGGCCGCTGGGCTGATGGTCATTATCTGGAATATATCGGTCGCGACAACCAGCGACTGGTGGCCAATCTGGATGAACTGGAAGACCAGACTGGGCCTTATTTTTCTTTATTTGTTATTCTACGGGGGGAGCGTCCGGCATGATTCGTATCTTTGCTCTTACTGACGCAGGTGCCACCTTGGGTAGGCGCCTGCAGCAGCATCTACAAACGGCTGCACAAGACGTGATATTGGCAGTGCGCCCGCCAGAATTTGCCGCAGCGGTACAAACGGCCTTTGAGCATGGCGAACGTTTAATACTGATCTGTGCCACAGGCATTGCCGTACGCACTCTGGCCCCGGTTTTAGTGGATAAATACCGCGACCCAGCCGTATTAGTGCTGGATGAACAAGGTGAGTTTGTTATTCCCCTGCTTTCTGGCCATGAAGGCGGTGCCAATGAGTGGGGTCGTCAGGTCAGCGAACTATTATCAGCACAACTGGTAATGACCACTGCCAAACCCTATCTACAACCTGTTTACACAGTTGGCATGGGCTGTGAACGCCACTGTGACACTGCCCACCTACAAGCCCTGCTGCAACAATGCCTGACCCAACAGGGCCTGAGCATGGCTGATATTGTCAGTATTAACAGTATCGACATTAAAGCTGACGAGGTGGGTTTGATCGAGCTGGCGCAAAGTCAGCAGAAACTGTTCCAGACCTTTAGTGCCGAGCAGTTGGCTGGGGTAAATGACCAGTTACAAACACCATCGCAATACGTTTATAACACTGTTGGTGTCTATGGGGTAGCAGAGTCCGCTGCCCTATGGGCCGCCCAGCAGGCCACCCAAGCCAAAGCCGAACTGGTGCTGGCTAAACAAAAGACAACCAAGGCAACCTGTGCCATTGCCCGAGCCTACCCGCCCGGCTCCGGCAGTACAGGTATGCTGGATTAATTAATACGAGAGCAAAACATGAGTAAATTATTTGTTGTAAGTACTGGCCCCGGCGACAGTCAGTTGGTAGCACCCCGTGCTCAGACTGCCATTGCCGCCAGCACAGATCTGGTAGCCTACGGCTTGTACCTGCAAATACTGGGAGATATTTGTCATGGTAAAAATCACCATGACCTGCCTCTGGGGGAAGAAATCGGCCGTGCCCGTTTGGCTCTGGATTTGGCTGCCAGTGGCAAAACCACGGCCCTAATTTCCAGTGGAGATATTGGCATCTATGCCATGGCCACACTGGTATTTGAACTATTGGACAGGCAATTACAGGGCAAAGAAAACCAGCCTCAGTGGCTGGATGTAGAAATTGAGGTAATACCCGGCATCTCCGCCATGCAAGCTGGTGCCAGCCGAGTCGGCGCCATGTTGGGCCACGATTTCTGCACTATCTCATTGTCAGACCTGCTGACACCTTGGCAGACCATCCTCAAGCGTATCGAAAAAGCCGGTGAAGGTGATTTTGTGGTGTCTTTCTATAACCCGGTTTCCAGAAAGCGTGACTGGCAACTAAACACCGCCCGCGATCTGCTTCTTAAGCACCGGCCTGCATCCACACCCGTATTGCTGGGGCGTCAGCTGACCCGCCCGGACGAGAACATAAACATTATTCGTCTGGATCAACTGGATGCTAAAGATGTGGATATGTTTACTCTGGTATCCGTGGGTAACAGTGAATCACGCCATATAATTAATGGTAACAAAGAGTGGGTTTACACCCCCCGCGGTTACCGGAAAAAGCTCTAAAAGGAACACTTATGACCGTTTATTTTATTGGTGCCGGCCCGGGCGACCCAGAATTAATGACCATTAAAGGCCAGCGTTTATTGGACACCGCACCTGTGGTGTTGTTTGCCGGCTCTTTGATCCCGCAAGAGAATATGGCCAAGGCCCGTTCGCGCGGCGCTTTAGTGGTGGATACTGCCCCTTTGGCACTGGATGCCATTGTTGACTATATACACAAGGCCCATAAGCAGGGCCAGGATGTGGCTCGCCTGCACTCTGGCGACCCCATGCTGTATGGCGCCATTGGCGAACAAATTCGTCGTCTGGACGAACTGGATATTGATTATGAAGTGATTCCCGGTGTTATGGCTACCTCGGCATCGGCAGCCTGGTTAGGCAAGGAACTCACCCTCTCCGGCATTTCACAAACCGTTATTCTAACCCGTTATGAAGGCAAAACGCCCTTTCCAGAGCGGGAGCGTCTACCGGCTCTGGCAGCTACTGGCGCCACCTTGGCTATCCATTTGGGTATCACGCGTATTCACAAGATTATCGCCGACCTGTTACCTTTCTATGGGGCAGACTGCCCGGTGGCAGTCTGCTATCGCACTAGCTGGCCCGATCAGGACAAGGTGGTTGGCACCCTCGGTGATATTGTGGCAAAAGTCAGAGCCAAAAAGTTTACCCGCACAGCGCTGGTTATTGTTGGCCACGTACTGGATGCAGACAACTTTGATGACTCTTACCTGTATGACGCCGATCAGACACATATTTATCGTGACAAAGACCACTCCAAAAAGGCGAACTAAGCATGCAACTTAATAAGATCCCCGCTACCGTCGTCACCGGCTTTTTAGGCAGTGGCAAAACCACCTTGCTGGCCAATATTATGCGTCAGGCACAAGGCAAACGTATTGCCGTTATTGTCAACGAATTTGGTGAACTGGATATCGACGCCGACCTACTGCGCAACTGCCCCCTCGACTGTGACGACGACACTCAGACTAAAGGCACGCAACAGGGTATCTACGAGCTGGCTAACGGCTGTATTTGCTGCACCGTGGAAGAAGAGTTTCTGCCGGTTATGCAGGAACTGGTAAAACGTCGTAATGATATTGATCATATCCTTATTGAAACCAGCGGTCTGGCCCTGCCCAAACCACTGGTGCAAGCCTTTAACTGGCCTGATATTAAGCAACACTGCACTGTCGATGCGGTGATCACCGTTATTGATGGCCCCGCCGTTGCCGCTGGCCGCTTTGCCCATGATGCTGAACAGGTGCAACAACAACGTTTGGCCGATGACAGCCTCAATCATGATCCTGATTTAGCTGAATTACTCGACGACCAGCTAAGTGCAGCAGATTTAGTATTGGTTGCCAAAAGTGACCTGCTGGATACTGAACAACGCAGCACAGTGGAACAAGTGGTTAGTAACAAGGTACCAGCAGCAGTAAAAACAGCCTATATAGGGCAAACCGCCAATGGCCAAAGCGATGCTAATCTGGAGCTGGTTATGGGTTTACAGGCCGCCGCCGAAGAACGCATTAACCATGTACACACCCACCACGATCATCACCATGACCATGACCATGAGCACGAACATGCTCACGATCATTTTGACTCCTGTGTAATTAACCTTGGGGAGGTTGATGGTAAGCAGTTGCAAAGCATCCTGCAGGACCTGTTAGCCCAATACCCCATCTACCGTTGTAAAGGTTTTGCTGCCCTGCCTGGCAAACCCATGCGGCAGGTCTTACAAGCGGTTGGCCAACGTTTAGAAAGCCATTTTGACCGTCTTTGGCAGACCCATGAACAACGCGGCACCAGTCTGGTATTTATTGGCAAACAGATCAATGCCAAAACCCTGACTGCCGCCCTGAGCAACGCAGAAGTATAAAGAAGTTTAATTATGCACCTACTGGCAGCACAACCCGGCGGTTTCGTCGAGGAAGAAGGCATCATCGATCTGGGTCAGGACCCGGCGCGCATGGTGATGCTGGCAGCTGCCGAGACCAGTCTGGCCATGCTGGCTGACGCCGCGGAACACTTGGCTGACGAACTACCCAGTCTGCGGTTGGCCAACTGGAGCCACCTGCTAAAACCAGCCGCCTATGACCTGTATGAAGATAAGGTTCTGGCCCAGACACAACTGGTGCTGGTCTCCATGCTAGGTGGTGCCAGCTATTGGCAATATGGCTTTGAGCGCTTGCAGGCCTGGCAACAGGCCAAACCGGGCCGCCACCTGATTCTGGTGCCCGGTGACGATACCCCCGACCCACAATTGGCCGCCGCCAGCAATGTCAGTGCTGACAGTTATAGCAGACTTTGGGCCTATCTGCGCCATGGTGGAGTGAGTAATGGTATTAGCTTGCTGCGTTATTGCCAGCAACAACTCTTGCAACCCAGCTTGCCAGATACCTGGCACGAGCCCTGTACCTTGCCCCAAGCCTTACTCTACCTGCCAGGCCAAAGCCAAGCCAGCCTCAGCGACTGGCGCCAGCAGGCACAAGCCAAGGGTATCTCTGGTAAAGCCCCCAGTGTTATTTTGCTGTTTTATCGCAGCCACCTGCAAAGTGGTAATACGGGCATGTTTGACGGCCTTCTGCAGTGCCTTGAGCAGGCTGGGTTAAACCCTCTGGCTTTGGCTATTACATCGCTTAAAGATCCAACTGCCAAAGCCTTGCTTAACCATACCATCGAACAGGTCGGTGCCAGTTTGGTAATCAGCAGTCTGGGGTTCGCTAATAATCGCGTTGACGCACCGGATTTAAGCTCAGCGCCAAGCCATTACCAACTGCCTATCGACAAGGCCATACCGGTACTGCAGCTAGTACTTAGTTCTACTACTCGAGAGGCTTGGCAAGAATTTAAGCAAGGCTTGCGCTCCAGAGACATTGCCATGCAGGTGGTGTTACCGGAAATGGATGGCAATATACTCACCCGAGCTATTAGCTTTCGCTGCATGGATGAACGTCTGGAACGTACGCAAATCAGCCTAACCCGATATGTACTGGAGCCCGAGCGGGCAGCTTTTGTGGCGCAACTGGCATGGCGCTACTGCCACCTGCAGAGCCAGCCCAATCAGCATAAACGCATTGCCCTGGTACTAGCCAACTATCCCACTAAAGACGGCCGCATTGGCAATGGTGTGGGTCTGGATACACCCGCCTCGGCAGTCAATATATTGCGCGCTCTGGCCCAGTCTGGCTACCCCATTGCCGATATTCCCAAAGACGGTACCAGCTTAATTAAAGCACTACTGCAAGCGGTAACCAATAACCCCAATACCCTGCATCATTTACCCTGCTGGCAAAGCCTGAGCGTGGATGACTATATGTACCACTTCCAGCACTTGCCAGAAACCAATCAGCAGCAGATCTGGCAACGCTGGGGAGCACCGCAACAGGACCCCAAATATCGTCAGGGCCGCTTAATGATTGCCGGTATTCGGCTAGGCGAAACCTTTGTCGGTATTCAGCCAGCACGGGGTTATAATTTGGACCTAAGTGCCAATTACCATGACCCAGATCTGGTGCCTCCCCACAGCTATCTGGCCTTTTATTTTTGGCTGCGCCACACCTATCAGGTAGAAGCCTTTATTCATGTCGGTAAACACGGTAATCTGGAATGGCTGCCCGGCAAAGGCGTGGCCCTATCAGATACCTGTTACCCAGATATGATACTCGGCCCCATGCCACACTTTTATCCATTTATTGTTAATGATCCGGGTGAAGGTGCACAAGCCAAACGGCGCACACAAGCAGTGATTATCGACCATCTAATGCCGCCCATGGCCCGTGCTGAAGCCTATGGAGATATGGCTGCACTGGAGTTGCTGGTGGACGAGCTATATCAAGCCACAGGGCTGGATCAAGGCCGCGAACAATGGCTACGCCAACAGATTGTTAGCAAACTCGCCAGTAGCCACCTGCAGCAAGAGTTGGGACTTACGACTGATAGTGACGAAGATACCTTGTTAGCGCAACTGGATGCCTACCTATGCGATATTAAAGAGTCCCAGATTCGCAATGGCCTGCATATTCTGGGACAACTACCAGAGGCGGCAGAATTGGCCGAAACACTAGTGGCACTGCTACGCTTGCCAAGAGGCGAACAACCCCATGAACAGGGCATCTTGCACAACCTGAGTAATGACTTTGGCCTGCACGGTTATGATCCCCTGGAGAGCAAAGTCGCGCCCTGGCAGGGGCCACGACCGGCACCTCTGCTAGCCATAACAGATGCCCCATGGCGCACCAATATGGATACTCGCGAGCGTCTCGAATTAATGGCCTTACAGATAGTAAGTGAACACCTACTGGGGGATGCTGACATAGCCAGCATAGCTGCCAGCTTACCAGCCACCAGTCAACAACTGCAGTACGCCAAACAAGTATTAATGAGCGCCTTAAACACCAGTGCCGAGCAGGAAATTCAAGCTCTGATACAGGGCCTTGGAGGCCGGTCAGTCGCCCCCGGGCCCAGTGGTGCACCGACTCGTGGTCGACTGGACACCCTACCCACAGGGCGTAACTTTTTCTCTTTAGACAACCGCTCTGTGCCCTCACCTGCAGCTTGGGCTTTGGGCCAGCTGTCAGCACAAGCACTGATTGAACGACACTTGCAAGAACACGGTGATTTTCCCCAACAGCTGGGCCTCTCTGTATGGGGTACGGCCACCATGCGCACCGGTGGTGATGATATTGCCCAGGCCTTTGCCCTGATGGGCATTAAGCCAATCTGGGCGCCCGGATCCCAGCGGGTGATCGATTTTGAGATTATCCCGGCTATGCAATTGGCGCGTCCGCGAGTCGATGTCACCCTGCGTGTATCCGGTTTTTTCCGTGACGCCTTCCCTAATGTAATGAAGCTTTATGATGCTGCAGTCACGGCCTTGGCTAACTATGATGAACCCGGCACCAGCAATACTATTCGCGCACATATTGAAAGCCGGCAGCAAGCGTTGGAAAACACTGGCCTAAGTGCAGAACAGGCTCGGCGCCAAGCCTCCTATCGCGTTTATGGCAGTAAGCCTGGGGCTTATGGGGCTGGTCTGCAGGGCTTGATTGATGAACGCTGTTGGCAAGAACGTAAGGATTTGGCAGAAGCCTATATTAACTGGGGTGGCTATGCCTATGGTAACTGGGGGGGTAATTGGGGGAGCGGTAACGGCAGTGATAACGATAACCAGCACCAAGCTGATGGTATCGCTGCCCACAGTGATTTCCAGCACCGCTTGAGCCAACTGCAAGCGGTGGTACAAAATCAGGATAACCGCGAACACGACCTGCTGGACTCAGACGACTACTATCAATTTCAGGGCGGCATGGCCAATGCCGTAAGCCAATTCAGTGGCACTGCACCAGCCATTTATCATAGTGACCACAGCAACCCCACGGCGCCCAAAACCCGGACCCTAAAAGAAGAGCTTAACCGAGTATTGCGCGCCCGAGTGCTAAACCCAAAATGGATCGGGGCCATGCAACGCCATGGCTATAAGGGTGCCTTTGAAATGGCAGCCAGTGTGGATTATTTATTTGCTTATGACGCCACCACTGATCTGATTGATGACTATCAATATAAACAGGTTAGTGAAGCTTTAATCTTTAACCCACAAAATCAGCAATTCCTGCTTCAACATAATCCCGCAGCACTGGAAGAAATGGCCGAGCGAATGCTGGAGGCCTGCCAGCGCAATATGTGGCAGCAGCCAGGCGAACAAGCTGATAAACTTCAAGATCTACTACTGCATATGGACCAGCAACAGGAACAGGGCCAATGACTTACCGCAACCCCCATACCCTGATGGTGCAAGGCACCACCTCTGATGCTGGCAAAAGCGTGTTGGTAACAGCCCTGTGCCGCATATTAGCCCGCCAAGGGCTAAAAGTAGCACCCTTTAAAAGCCAAAATATGGCTCTCAACAGTGCCGTCACCCCCACTGGCGGAGAAATTGGTCGCGCTCAGGCAGTGCAGGCCGAAGCCTGTTATCTGGCGCCCGATGTACGCATGAATCCTATCCTGTTAAAGCCCAATAGTGATCTGGGTTCACAGGTGATTGTGCGGGGCAAAGCCATTGGCAATATGAAGGCCGCGGAATATCACAACTACAAGCCTGAATTGCTAAAAGATGTAGTCAGTGCCCACGACGAGTTGCGTCAGGAATTTGATTTTATCATCGTAGAAGGTGCTGGCAGCCCAGCAGAAATCAATCTGCGCGAACATGATTTAGCCAATATGGGCTTTGCCGAAGCCGTGGACTGCCCAGTGATTATTGTCGCTGATATTGATCGCGGCGGGGTCTTTGCCCATCTGTATGGCACTTACGCCTTATTAAGTGACAGCGAACAACAACGGGTTGAAGGCTTTGTTATCAACCGCTTTCGCGGCGACCCGGCCCTATTGCAAGGCGGGCTGGACTGGCTGGAGGCCAAAACCGGCAAACCGGTGTTGGCGGTTTTACCCTACCTGCATAACCTGCATATCGAAGCCGAAGATGCGGTTGCCCAACAACAGCTGGATAGCCAAAATCAACAATTAAAAGTGGTGGTACCGGTTTATCCCCGGGCTAGTAATCACACCGACTTTGATGCCCTGCGCATGCACCCGCAAGTTGACTGCCAACTACTCAGAGATATTAATCAGTTTCAGGGTGCTGACCTGATAATACTGCCGGGCAGCAAAAACACCCGTGGTGACTTGGCGTGGTTCAAACAGCAGGGCTGGGATCAGGTGCTGCAGCGCCATTTGCGTTTGGGGGGCAAGGTGATGGGTATCTGTGGTGGCTACCAAATGCTGGGGCAATGGGTACATGATCCACATGGTAGCGAGTCGAGCCCCGGCAGCTGTCAAGGCTTGGGGCTATTGGCTATTGAAACGACCCTGCAGGGAGAAAAACAACTGCGTAATGTGCAGGGCCACTGGGCTGGACTACACGCCGATGATCAGCAAGCGCCTCTGCAAGGCTATGAAATTCATGTCGGCAGTACTACTGGCCCGGATACCAAACAACCGCTGGTTTATCTACATACAGCAGGGCAAACGCCCGAACGCCAGCGTGCCGATGGCGCTCGCAATGCCGATAACACAGTGATGGGATCTTACGTACACGGCATTCTGGATCAATCCGGCCTGCTCGACTCTATTCTTATCTGGGCCGGCGTCGAGACCATTCAACCCTTCGACTATCAGGCCCACCGAGCCAGTGAAATTGACCGTCTGGCAGATGCTACCGAAGCCGCCCTGCCTGTCAGCAAGCTGCATGAACTGTTAAACTGGCCACCATGATGAGCGCACTATTAAGCACCCTGTTGGCACTACTTCTGGACCATCGTTTGGGAGAGCCGCAACGACTGCACCCCTTAATTGGCTTTGGCAGCCTGGCGGATGGTCTGGAAAGCTGGCTTAACAACCACCAACGAGCAAAGGCAGCACGCTGGTGGGGTCTGATTGCCTGGGCTCTAGCCGTGTTGCCACTCACCTATATGGCCTTTGCCCTTAGCCAGTCTTTGGCTGGCAACTGGTTACTGCACACGCTGGTCAGTGGTGTGGTGCTGTATTTGGCCATTGGCTGGCACAGTCTGGTGCAACATGCTCAAGAAATATACGAGCCCTTACAAGCGGGGGATTTACCACAGGCGCGTCAGGCCGTCAGTTATATTGTTAGCCGTGATTGTCAGCACCTAGATGCTCAGGAAGTGGCTACAGCCGCCACCGAATCGGTGCTGGAAAATGGTGCAGATGCCATCTTTGCTGCCCTGTTTTGGTTCCTGTTAGCCGGTATTCCCGGTGTGGTGCTGTATCGTTTAAGCAATACGCTGGATGCCATGTGGGGTTACAAAAATCAGCGCTTTTTACATTTTGGCTGGGCAGCAGCGCGCCTTGACGACCTGTTAAACTTTATTCCAGCCAGACTAACAGCGCTTACCTATACCCTGTGTGGTCATCGTGCCACTGCCTGGCGCAGTTGGCGCCGTCAGGCCGGCACCTGGAAAAGCCCCAATGCCGGCCCGGTGATGGCAGCCGGCGCTGGTGCCTTGCAAGTGCAATTGGGCGGCCCTGCCCCCTACCACGGAACAATGCAGGAACGCCCACTGTTAGGCGAGGGGGAACCCGCCCAAGCGCAGACTATTGATCAAGCCTGTAAGCTTATTGCTCGTGGTCTGGTGCTATGGGTATTTATTATTACTGCAGGCAGCTTATGGTAGGCCCATTATTACATGGCGGTGACCTGTATACGGCCAGCCAGATATATGGACACCCCCAGACAGACTGGCTGGACCTGTCCACGGGCATCAATGTACACAGCTATCCGCTGCCCACCATACCCGCCAGCGCCTGGCAACAACTGCCTTATATCAATCCGCAACTGATCAAGGCCGCCACAGGCTACTACGGTCGCCAGCAGCTATTGCTTAGTGCCGGCAGTCAGCCGGTGATTGAACTGCTACCCCAAACCTTAACCGCTCTGGGCAATCAGGGCCCGGCTTTGTTACCTGCGATTGGCTATCAGGAGCATGCTGCCGCCTGGCGTGAGCAGGGTGATATAACCACTTATCCAGGCCTTGGCAATGATAGCCAAACCATTACCACCGCT
The DNA here is from genome assembly GCA_030748435.1 of Gammaproteobacteria bacterium. Lineage (GTDB taxonomy): Bacteria > Pseudomonadota > Gammaproteobacteria > Pseudomonadales > Balneatricaceae > Njordibacter. The sequence continues at coordinate 64,023 of JASMLZ010000094.1, forward strand.
CTGGCCAGCGGCAGAGTTGGCCATCTGGTATTAATTAACCCCAATAACCCCACGGGTATTCGTTATAGCAAACAGGCGATTTATAGCTGGGCGCAACAACTGCAAAGCCAGCAAGGCTTGGTGGTGGTAGACGAGGCCTTTATGGACGTCACCCCACAGCACAGCTGTGTGGCCGCAGATATGCCGGATAATCTGGTGGTCTTGCGTTCCTTTGGCAAGTTTTTTGGTTTGGCTGGCATACGTCTGGGAGCCGTTATTGCCCATAGCCGCGTGTTAGATTACCTGTCTTCCCTGCTAGGCCCCTGGACAGTCAATGGCCCAGCTCAGGCTGTCGCCATGGCGGCTTTTGCCGACTTACAATGGTCTGCCACCATGCGCACCCGCCTGCTGGCAGAACAGACACAACAGCTGCATATCTGGCAGCCTGCATTAGCAGCACTGGGCGCTCACTTACAGGCTGATACACCCCTGTTTCGCAGTTTCTCCATAAGCACAGATCTGGCCCGGGAATTGCACTCTACAGCAGCGCAGGCGGGAATATTGATACGCCCGATACAGCTAGGGGATAACACCAGCCTGTTACGCTTTGGTAACCTCGATTTAACCCGCGATAACTTAACTCAACAAACACCACTGGCACAATGCCAAAAGTGGCTAGCAAGCATAGGATAACAGTATGGGATATTTCCCTCTCTTTCATCACAGTGACCAACTTTATGCCCTTATCGTGGGCGGTGGCAAGGTGGCCCTGCGCCGCGCCAAAGCCTTAGTAAAAGCTGGCGTGGCGTGTGATCTGGTAGCACCAGAATATGTGCCAGAACTGGGTGAACTGATTCACAACCATGGTGGCAAGGTTATGCTGCAAAAATTTGATCCGCAGTTGATCACCTCTGCCTATGGTTTATTGTTAGCCGTTACCAACGACCACCAAACCAACCAGATAATTGCCCAACAGGGTAAAGCCCAAGGGCTATTGGTCAATGTCGCCGATGACCCGACGGCCGGCAATGTGATCTTTGGTGCCACTATAGACCGCCATCCACTGACCATTGCCATTAACAATGGCGGTGCTTCACCTGTGCTATCACGTCTACTGCGCCAGCAACTGGAACAGTTTGTACCGCAACACTATGGCCATCTGGCCAAGCTGGTAGGTTCGTACCGCAGCCAAGTCAAACAGGTCCTGCCCAAAGAAAGTGATCGCGTGGCCTTTTGGGAAAGTGTATTACAGGGCGCCGTGGCCGAAGCCCTGTTTTCCGGTCAACATAAATTAGCGGAAAGCCTGCTGCAACAATCCCTGCAACAAGCCGATAAGCATATCAGCAACGGTGAAGTCTATTTATTAGGTGCCGGACCGGGCGATCCAGACCTGCTAACCCTGCGCGCCTTTCGTCTGCTGCAGCAAGCCGATGTGGTGCTTTATGATGCGCTGGTTTCAGATGCCATTATGGCGCTGGTACCAGACACCGCCGAACGCATCTATGTTGGCAAACGCCGCGCCAATCATAGTGTACCCCAACATGGTATCAATCAGTTACTGGTAGAACATGCCCAATTGGGCAAACGCGTGGCCCGCTTAAAAGGCGGTGATCCCTTTATCTTTGGCCGTGGCGGTGAAGAAATTGAAACCCTGGCCGCCCATAAGGTGCCCTTTCAGGTGGTACCCGGTATTACCGCCGCCAGCGGCTGTTCCGCCTATGCCGGCATTCCTCTAACCCATCGTGATTATGCCCAAGCTGTGCATCTAGTTACCGGCCAGCTACAGGATGGTCGGATCGCTCTGGACTGGCCCAAACTGGCGGTAGAAAACCAGACCCTGGTATTTTATATGGGACTCAAGAGCCTGCCCGTGATCTGCCAAGAGTTGATCGCTCATGGTATGGACCCCAATATGCCAGCGGCTTTGGTAGAAAAAGGCACCACCCAGGATCAGCGTGTTATTGTTTCCGACCTCAGCAATATGCCCGAGGTTATGACCCAAGAAACCGTCATGTCACCATCCCTGTTTATCGTTGGCAGAGTAGTCAACCTGCATAATAAACTGGCCTGGTTTAGTTCCGAGCGGGATGATTCATAACTAGCAGATTGCACTGTAGGTCGGACTATCAGGTTAAAACCCGATCTACAAACGCATAATCAGGGTATCGCCGCGCTGGGTAAACTCAACATGCTTTAAGAAGGACATACCCAAAAGTACGGCATCGGACTCAAAACCCGGGGCAATCACAGCGGGCACTTGTGACTGGCTGATGCCACCAAGGCTAATGGAC